>RFVJ01000200.1 GCA_009928125.1 Betaproteobacteria bacterium | reverse complement strand
TTGCACGCCGTTGGCTTTGGCCCAGTCAAACACTTTGGCCACACTGATGGCTGAGTAGGGGCTTCGCAAAGAGAAGTAAAAATCGATGCTGGTGCCTTCGGGCACATTTTGCAAGGGCTGGTATTGCTCGATGGCAAAGAGGGGGGCACTGCGTTGTTGCGGGTGTGATTTTTTTTGCGTCGACAAACCCAAATCGGTCAGACGCGATTCCAGGTGATGCAAGCGGTCAATGCCCCAATACCATTCACCTTCGTAATAAATCATGCCACTGAGGTAGTGGCCCCAAGATTTGCGCAAGCGATGAGACCTGAGCAGTGACTCGGTGGTGGGTTTGGTGGTGTGAACAGATTCGACAACTTCAGGGAAACGCAAGCCATGGTGAGAGGCCAAGCGCGATGCGTCAAGTTGGCTGTAGGCTTTCAGCATCTCACGTTCGGGCACCGCGGAGTCATCAGGCTCGCCCACCACATGCTGCAGAACAGAGACGGCATAGCGCGATTGCAGAAGCGGCAGAGCCTGCGCCAACAATTGCGAATAGGGATCGTCGAGTTGATGGAAAAAGTGCAGCACATGCGGCCGACTTTGCGATTGTCTTTTTTGTTCTGCCTTGCGGCGCAGGGCCAATAATCTTTCGCGAGATAAAAAACGTTGGCTGATGACAGGCATCAGCCAACTTTTCAAACTGCGAAAGGACATGGCGTCAATTCGCGGAAGGGCTTACCAAGCTTTTACAAAACGCAATTGCAATGACTTGGCCACAATCGCATTGCGGCCGCCAAAGTTGTCGCTGTATTGCAAATTGAAGCCTGCGTCTTTACCGGGCAATTTGAAGGAGACAAAAGGCCCGACGCCATTGGTTTTGTAGCGGTTGCCACCCAAGGTCGCGCCGCTGCCTGTGTCGTCAGAAATTTGCTGAATGGAGAACACATTCAGGCCATAGGCCCAATCGCCACGAACTTTGACAATGCCGCCTTCGCTGTAAATGAAGTTGCCGCTTTTGTAATCCGTGTCTTTGTTGCGCGTGTTCATGCCATAAGAAACGCGACCTGCAATGGTGACGCCAGAGTCCCACGATTCATCGGAGTGCTTGGGATTCAGGTTGTAAGTGACGGCCACACCAGGACGCAAAGTGTAGAAATTGCCAAAGCCTGGGTTGGGGCCACGATTTTTATCGTAAGACCCTGTGGGCACAAACAGCGATACGCCAGCAGCCACTTTGAGTCGATCGGCGTGGCGCACCCAAACTGTCGACAACTCGGTATCGCCTACGCCAGATGTTTCCAAATTTTGATTGGCGCCAGCTGCCAAAACTTTGGCCTGAACCAGTGCATTGGCTTGAGCTGCACCTGCATTGAGTTGGCCCACGATGGCGGCACTCAAGGGCGGTGTGGTGGCAGCGGGTGTCAAGGTGCCTGCAGGTTGCGTCACCACAAAGGTGCGCTTTTGCTGAATGAAGGGCACGTTGATGGCAAATGCCACATGGCCATCGCCATATTTACCTTCGGTGAGGTAGCCACCCACCAAATTCAATTGTGTTTGATCTTGATTGAACGCCAAGCTGCCAGTGGGGAACGCTACTTTGTAAGGCAGGGCTGGATTCAATTGAATCGGCGCTATTGCAGCGGGGGCAACTTGGTTGCCATTGGCATCGGCAATTTTGTAAATCTGCAATTGCGTCAGGCTGGCAGTGCCAAAGAATCCGGGGTTGTCAGCCGATGCCGCAATTTCACCGCCAAATGCGCCCACGGGCGCTTGACGCAGTTTGTAACTTTCAGCAGCTTGGACATTCAAGCCGCAGGCTAAGAGACAGACCCATGGCAATGAGGCAAGAATGAACTGACGAGGTGTTGCGTTGTGCATGGAACGAATCATGGGTGTCTCCAAAGTATGTGGGGGTCAATCAGTACACTTGTGTATTGACATTTCACTCTAGCACAGCAAAGATGAATCATGTTTAGGGTTTTCGCTAGCGGTTGCCATTTAAGAGGGCCGATCGGCGAATGTCGCAAAATACCGCATGACTTCCATGGCCAGCCAACAACAATTGAATCCCAAATCCTCAGCCCAAGAAGCGTCTCGTTTGACCCGAGATGATTGGCTGGACGAGGCTTTCAAAGCGGTGGTGGAGGGAGGCTTTGACAACGTCAAAGTCCTTTCCTTGGCCGAAAAACTCAAAGTGACACGCGGCAGTTTTTATTGGCACTTTACCGACCACGCTGATCTGATCAACAGCCTGTTGATGCGCTGGAAAGTGGCGCAACTGGCGTTGGACGCCAAATTGAAATTACAGCAAAGCGGCGATGCGCTCAAAGATTTGGATTTGGTGGTCGATGCTGCTTTTCTTCAAGCAGGGTCTGAATTGGAAAACTTGCGATTTGAACAAGCCATGCGTGCACTGAGTCATCACAACGCAGTGGCTGCGCAATTGTTGGTTGAAGTGGATGCCAATCGCATGGACTTGTTTCAGTCCAAATTCTTGGTGTTGGTGAAAGATGCCAGCAAAGCGCGTGATTTGGCCGCGCTGTTGTATTTGTCCATTGCTGGAGGCTTTCAAGCACTCAGCCGTCCGGCCAATCCTCCCAACATCCGTGCCTATTTTCGAACACTCATTTCACATTACTTGGTGGCCAAACAAGTGGACCGATGATCGAAGCGCTTTGCATCAGTGCAAGCGCTCAATGGCAGGCATTTTCCAAGTGCCGTTGAGTGCATCGTCCTTCGGCCAATAAAGGCGGGCATTGAGCAAAAATGGCGCTTGCGCTTTCACGGGCAGCCAATTGCTGCGCTTTGCAGGTGTATCAGGCGCTTGTGCTTGTATCCAAATGTCCAGAGAACCATCGGCGTTGAAGGTGAGTGCATCTCGATCGCCCAAGGCATAGCGTTTGAGCGGGTTCTCGATCAAAAACTCATCTGCACCATAAGCGGTGATGGACCAGAAGGCTTTGACGGGTGGCAATTGATTGGCGTTGAAATGCAGGCGGTAACGTTGATCGCCCATCAGCTGTTTGCCTTCATGGTCTAAGCTGGTGTTGGGGTACAGCGCATCTTGCGGCAAGTTGGCGCCTAAACCCACCATGGCCACTGCGGCGCGTGTGTTGTAGTCGATGCCATACGCGCCCAAATTCAAAGGTGGCGAGGACCACGTGCCATCGGTGGCTTTGGCGCTCAAGACCTTGTGGACTTTGTAGTCGGCAAGCCAGCGACCCAGCGCAAAACAAGCCATGTTGAACGCACTCAAATTGACTGCTTGGCCCGGGACCAATTGCACAGCGGCCAAACGTTGCAGCATGGGTGCATCGTTTGCGGCGGGTGGGTTGGCCACCATCAAGCCCATCAAACGCTCGAAAAACGCTGCGGTGGTCATGTTGCGCATCTGCATGACGGGCGGCACAACGGGCATCGTGCTTCGCTGCCACGCATCGGTCGTGCTTGCATTGGACGGGGTGTCAGGTTCGAATCTTTTCAACTTCAATCGGTCTTGTAAACGGTGAACTGTGGGATAGTCCGCGGCGCCATTGGTTTGGGTACGGCCAATCAGCCAGACCAAGTCGGTTGGGGCTTGGAGCCTTTGCA
>RFVJ01000199.1 GCA_009928125.1 Betaproteobacteria bacterium | reverse complement strand
GTACAACGGCATCAAAAACTTGCAATTGGGCCTGAACATTTCCAACGTGTTTGACAAGCCAGCGCCTTACTATCCTGGTTCTAACACCAGCACCACTGTGCAGCAAGGCTATTCGTCCGGCTTGTACACCAACACAGGACGCTACTCTCGCTTGACAGCCAAGTACATTTTCAACTGATTTGTCTTGACTTCTCCAAAAAACGCCTCGATTTCGAGGCGTTTTTTCTTGAGAAGGCGCTGGCGAAAAGTTCATGTGGCTTGCGATAAAGTCGGTCATCTTTCAAAATCAATCACCATGCTCCGTTCAATTCATCGACTTCAGCGTTTGGCTTGCATTTGTGGTCTTGCCTTATTGCTCCATGCCTGTGGTGGCGTCTCCAACGAACCTGTGCCCAAAGCACTGTTGGCCGAGAATGTTCTTTTCAGCTCGTATCAAGAGTCACCTAAGTATTTGGATTCAACATCTTCGTACAGCAACAATGAAACGCCTTGGACCTATGCGGTGTATGAGCCGCCACTCAAGTACCACTATTTGAAGCGTCCCTATGAGTTGGTGCCACGTACCTTGACCGACATGCCCAGTGTGAAATTTGTAGGCAAAGACGGGCGTGAAGTGCCTCATCAAACGCCAGCCGATCAAATTGCGGAAAGTGTGTTTGAGTTGAAAATTGAACCAGGCATTCAATACCAACCGCATCCTGCCTTTGCCAAAACGCCCGAAGGCAAGCATCGCTACTTGTCACTCAAAGAATCTGATTTAGAGGGCAAGCGCCGTCCCTACGACTTTGAACACATGGGCACGCGCGAATTGCTGGCTGAAGACTACGCTTACGCCATCAAACGATTGGCCACACCTCGTATCAAATCGCCTTCGTTTGGTTTCTTGTCTGAAAAGATTGTGGGCTTGGCTGACTATGGCAAAGAAATCAAAGCCTTCAATGAAAAAATCAAACAGGGCAAGTCAGCGCGCGAGGTGGGGCCTTTCGGTCATTTGCCTTGGCTGGATTTCAGAGAACACAAGCTGTCGGGCGTTGAAGTGCTGGATGCGCACACTTTGAAAATTCGCGTGGTTGGCAAATACCCGCAATTCAAGTATTGGTTGGCCATGACCTTTTTTGCGCCCATTCCATGGGAGGTCGATGCTTTTTATGCGCAAGAGGGGATGTCGCGCCGCAATTTGAACCCCGACACTTGGCCCGTTGGCACGGGACCTTACATGTTGACGGAGTACATCCCCAATTCGCGCATGGAATTGGTGCGCAACCCGAATTACCGAGGCGTTCCCTATCCCTGTGAAGGCGAAGAAGGCGACAAAGAAAAGGGCTTGTTGAAAGATTGTGGTCTGAAAACGCCCTTTGTGGACAAGGTGGTCTCGGTGATCGAAAAGGAGGGCACATCGGTCGCGACCAAATTCATTCAAGGTTATTACGACATTCCTCAATTGGAGCGTGGCGAGCCTGGCATTGGGTATCAGGTGTCCATTCAAGACGGCACGGGTCGCGCCAAAGAATTGATCGAGCGAAAAATTCAATTGCCCAGCACCATCCAAGTGGGTTTCTGGCATTTTGGTTTCAATTGGCTTGATCCTGTGGTGGGCTTGGGCAAAACACCTGAAGATCGTGTTCGCAACAAGAAATTGCGACAAGCCTTGGCCATTGCATTCGATTTCGAAGAATACGTGTCGATCTTTGAGGATGACCGTGCCAAGGTCAACCACAGTGTGGTGGTGCCCGGCTTGTTTGGCAACAATTTATCCAAACCCAATCCTGCCATTTACGACATCGCAGCCGATGGCAAGTACAAACGCAAATCCCTTGAAGTGGCCAAGAAACTGTTGGCTGAAGCGGGCTACCCTGATGGGCGTGACGTCAAAACCGGTCAAGCCTTGGTCTTGAACTACGACACACAAGGTGTTGGACCAGGCTACAAAGCGCGTCTAGATTGGGTGGCCAAACAGTTTGCCAAGTTGAACATCCAAATTGAAATTCGAAATACCGACTACAACCGTTTTCAAGACAAGATGCGCAAAGGTTCAGCGCAATTTTTCTTCTGGGGTTGGTTGGCCGATTACCCCGATCCTGAAAACTTTTTGTTCTTGTTGTACGGACCCAATTCAAAGGCCAAATTTGATGGCGAGAACGCCAGCAATTTTGCGCATCCTGAGTTCGACCAACTGTTCGATCGGATGAAGGATCTGGATGACACACCAGAACGAGCCGCTCTGATCGGCCGAATGATTGCCATCATGCAAGATGAGATGCCCATGCTTTACGGTTGGTCTGAAGAGTTTGGTGGGGCCTATCACCAGTGGGTTGGCAACGGCAAGCCATCCAACATCATTCGTGACACATTGCCCTATTTGCGAATCGATTCCCAACTTCGCACTCAAAAAATCAAAGAATGGAACCAAGCCATCTGGTGGCCCTTGGCCATGCTGCCCTTGCTTTTATTGGCCCTCTCTTGGCCAGCTTGGAACGCCTGGCGCAGGCGGCAGGCGCAGCGTGCAGTTCATGGTTCTGTGACTTCATCGAGGAGCCTCTGATGTTGAGATTCTTAACTCGCAAATTGGCCTACGACAGACCGCTTTTTTTCAATGAGAAAGAGCAGGGCATGGCGCAAGTGACCCAAACCTTGTTTTTAGACAGTTCCTTGCGCATGTTCGCTTTTGATTTTGGACGTGCCGACAGTGGACGCGACATTGCCTCTGAAATCGTGCGGCGTGCAGGCCCCTCCATCGCTTTGGCACTGCCCACTTTTGTGGTGGGTTTGGGTATTTCGATTGTGTTGGCCCTGGGCTTGGCATTTTTCAGAGCCACCTATTTGGATTTTTGGGGCACGGTGTTGTGCGTGGTCTTCATGTCCATCTCATCGCTGTTTTTCATTGTGATGGGGCAGTTCATGTTTTCAAGGGTTCTTCAATTGATGCCTGTATCTGGCTTTGCGTCTGGCATGGATGCTTGGCGGTTTCTGGTATTGCCCATCGCTGTCGGTATCTTGGCGCGCTTGGGCGGCGAGGTGCGATTCAATCGCACCTTGTTCATGGAAGAAATTGGAAAAGATTATGTGCGCACGGCACGCGCTAAAGGTTTGTCAGAAGCACGTGTGCTGCTGGTCCATGTACTTCGCAATGCTTTGATTCCCATCTTGAGCGCTTCTGTGGCGGTCATTCCACTCTTGTTCATGGGCAGTCTCATCACAGAGTCATTCTTTGCCATTCCAGGCTTGGGCAGTTATTTGATTGAAGCCATCGCGGGCCAAGACTTTGCCATCGTGCGAGCCATGGTGTTCATTGGTTCCTTTTTGTACATCGTCGGTTTGATCTTGACCGACATCAGCTACACCTTGGCTGATCCTCGCATTCGTTTGCAGTGAGCGCATCATGCAACCCGTATTTTTACTGACCGATCTTTTCGTTTATGCCATTTTGCTGTTTGTGATTTGGTACCTGTGGCATGTTCGCTCCGACCGCAATTTGAGGGCCAATTGGCGCTTGGCCATGCGCCGACCTGTCTCCATGGTCAGCAGCATGGTGCTGGGCTTTTTCATGCTGATTGCTTTGGCCGACTCTGTGCATTACCGAGAGGCATTGCCTGCGTCTCC
>RFVJ01000198.1 GCA_009928125.1 Betaproteobacteria bacterium | reverse complement strand
GGCAATGCCAAACACCACACTTTTGATCATGCCATTGCCAACGTCTTTGAAGACATCGACACCACTTTGCATTTGACTCCAGAACGCACCCGCGTCAACACCAATGAGCAAAACACCGACTGCGTAACCACCCAGGATGCCGACTGCACTGAACACGGCCGTGAGAAGCGGCAAAGCAATGATGCCGCCCCACAGCCGCGGCGCCAAAATTCTGAGTTTGGGATCGACGGCCATCATCTCCAAAGCCGTGAGTTGCTCACCTGCACGCATCAAACCAATTTCTGCGGTGATGGAAGCACCCGCGCGGCCGGCAAACAACAAGGCGCCCACCACAGGCCCCAATTCGCGCACCAAACTGAGCGCCACCAACAAACCCAGGGCGTCAGAGGCGCCATAGCGTTGCAATGTGTAGTAACCCTGTAAGCCCAGTACAAAGCCCACAAACAAGCCAGACACGGTGATGATGGCCAGAGAATAGTTGCCCAAGAAATGCACTTGGTCACGAACCAAGCCAAAGCGCTTTAAACAGGCACCCGACAACATCACCAATTGCGCAAACAAACGTGCACCGTAGCCCCAATCGGCCAATTTTTGGCGCAGGGCAAAACCCAAGTCAGCGGGGTGCAGAGAGATCATGCCGAGGCACCCCCAAAGTCTTCCGCGACGGATTTGGCCGGGTAATGGAAGTGGACCGGCCCGTCACTCAAACCATTCACAAATTGGTGAATGAGGGGGTCGCTGGTTTGTCGCAATTCATGGGGCGTGCCTTGCGCCGCCACTTTGCCGTTGGCCAGCACCACCACATGGTCTGCAATTTGAAAAGTCTCGTCAACGTCGTGCGACACCACCACACTGGTGATGCCCAAGCTGTCGTTCAAACGTCGAATCAGACGTGCGGCCGTGCCCAAAGAAATGGGGTCGAGTCCCGCAAAAGGTTCGTCGTACATCATGAGATCGGGGTCGAGGGCAATGGCGCGTGCCAAGGCCACACGACGTCCCATACCGCCTGAGATTTCAGAGGGTTTGAGATGCCTGGCACCGCGCAAACCCACGGCGTCCAATTTCATCAACACAATGTCGCGCACCATGGCTTCGGACATTTGGGTGTGCTCTCGCAAAGGAAAGGCGACGTTGTCAAACACATTCATGTCGGTGAACAAAGCCCCAAACTGAAACAGCATGCCCATGCGCCTGCGGGCTGCATAAAGTTGTTCGATGTTCATCTGGCCCACATCTTGGCCGTCAAAGGTCAGTGCACCTTGTTGAGCGGTGTACTGGCCGCCAATCAAGCGCAGCACCGTGGTTTTGCCGCCACCCGAGACACCCATCAGGGCTGTGACTTTGCCGCGCGGAATGCCAAACGAGATGTCGTTCAAGATGACACGGTCCCCGTAGCCGAAGCTGAGGTTTTTGAGTTCAACCAACAGTGGAGATGTGGGCAAGGTCATGTGTCAAAAAACAAAAGCCGGGATCGCCGGCTTTTGAAGGATAAGGCGTTCAGGTTAAGTCTCTGTGAAGCGTTGGGCTTTTCAGTCACTGAACCTGTCAGCAGTCATTTTAACGGGGTAAGTCGCTGGTTCCCATTAAGAATTCATCCACTGCGCGGGCAGCTTGACGGCCTTCGCGAATGGCCCAAACCACCAAAGACTGGCCACGGCGCATGTCACCGGCTGCAAACACCTTGGGTACGTTGGTGGCGTAACCGCCTGTGAAGTCGGTGGTGGCCTTGGCGTTGCCGCGGTTGTCTTTCTCCACACCAAAGGCGTCCAAGATGGTGGCCACGGGGTTCACAAAGCCCATGGCCAAGAAGACCATGTCGGCGGGGTAAGTCTTTTCGGTGCCAGGCACATTGACCAATTTGCCGTCTTTGAATTCCACTTCCACAGTTTTAAGGCCGGTCACTTTGCCTTTTTCGCCAATGAATTCTTGGGTTGAAATGGCAAATTCGCGGGTGCAACCTTCTTCGTGGCTGGAGCTGGTGCGCAATTTGAGGGGCCAGTAAGGCCATGTCAAAGGACGGTTTTCTTCTTCAGGAGGCTGGGGCATCACCTCAAACTGCGTGACGCTCTTGGCGCCATGGCGGTTGGAAGTTCCCACGCAATCGCTGCCGGTGTCGCCACCGCCAATCACGATCACATGCTTACCGTCAGCGCGCAATTGGTCTTTGAGCTTGTCGCCCGCATTGACCTTGTTTTGCTGAGGCAAGAATTCCATCGCAAAGTGAATGCCTGCCAAATCACGGCCGGGCACATTCAAATCGCGTGATTGTTCTGAACCACCGGCCAACAACACGGCATCAAAGTCTTTTTGGAGTTGCTTGGGGCTGATGGTTTCTTGCGACCAGTTGGTCACTTTGGAGCCTGCGGGCAACTCGCCCACCAACACACCCGTTTTGATCTTCACGCCCTCGGCCACCAGCTGCTCAGCACGGCGGTCGATGTGTGACTTTTCCATTTTGAAATCGGGGATGCCATAGCGCAGCAAGCCACCGATGCGGTCGTTCTTTTCGAACAAGGTCACGTCGTGACCCACGCGGGCCAACTGCTGGGCAGCAGCCATGCCGGCTGGGCCAGAGCCCACCACGGCGACTTTTTTACCTGTCTTGTGCGCAGCGGGACGGGGCTTGACCCATCCTTCTTGCCACGCACGGTCAATGATGGCGTGCTCAATGGACTTGATGCCCACGGCATCGTCGGCCACGTTCAAGGTGCAAGCAGCTTCGCAAGGTGCGGGGCAAATGCGGCCCGTGAACTCTGGGAAGTTGTTGGTGCTGTGCAGTACGTCAATGGCGTTTTTCCAATCGCCTTGAAACACCAAATCGTTGAAGTCGGGGATGATGTTGTTGACTGGGCAGCCGTTGTTGCAAAACGGTGTGCCGCAGTCCATGCAACGTGCACCTTGAACTTTGGCTTGCGCCTCGTCCAAACCGATGACGAACTCTTTGTAGTTTTTGACGCGCTCGCCGACAGGCTTGTAGCCCTCTTCGATGCGTTCAAATTCCATGAAACCAGTGATTTTTCCCATGATCAATCCTTGTTATGTCTTGTCGGTGCTTAGCTGGCGGCCACAGAATCTGTGGACTTGGCGGCCGCTTTGCGTGCGTTGATTTCACCCAAGGCGCGCTTGTACTCGTTCGGGAATACTTTGACGAACTTCAAGCGAGCTTGCGCCCAGTTGTCGAGCAACTCCCGTGCGCGCTGGCTGCCTGTCCACTTGTGGTGGTCTTCCAGCAACTTCTTCAACTGTGTTTCATCGGCTTGATCGCGGTGCCACACTTTGCGGTCCACGGCAGCTTCTTGCTCGGCCACGGTCAACACTTTTTCCATGCTGACCATGGCGGTGTTGCAGCGAGATGCAAACTGGCCGTCTTCGTCATACACATAGGCAATGCCGCCGCTCATACCGGCCGCAAAGTTGCGACCTGTTTTGCCCAGCACCGCCACGGTACCGCCGGTCATGTATTCACAACCGTGGTCGCCGGTGCCTTCCACCACCGCAGTGGCGCCTGACAAACGAACGGCGAAACGCTCGCCGCCCACACCTGCGAAGAAAGCTTCGCCGGTGGTGGCACCGTACATCACGGTGTTGCCCACGATGATGTTTTGGCTGGCCACGCCGCGGAA
>RFVJ01000197.1 GCA_009928125.1 Betaproteobacteria bacterium | reverse complement strand
CAACACCGTGCGGCGCAGCTCTACTGCGAGCTTGAAATTACCCGTTCAGCGGTAGCCAACGCACTTTCGCAGCTCGATGCAAATCCAGGTATCGCTGATGAAGTTGTCACCATTGCCAAGGCACGTGCAGGCCGTACGGCCACCCTGGCAGTGCAGGAAGCCGTTCAAATGCATGGCGGCATGGGCATGACAGACGAATTTGACATGGGTTTCTTCATGAAACGCGCACGCGTTTTGCAGGAATTGTTTGGCGATTCCAATTTCCACTTGAACCAACTTGCTCAAAACCGCGGATATTGAAAACTATGAATCAAATTCACTTCGAAAAACAACAAGGCGTTGCCGTCATACGCTTGGACAATGCCCCCGTTAATGGGCTCAGCCACGCTGTTCGCAAGGGAATCGTAGATGGAATCTGTCAGGCCGAATTGGACCAAGAGATCAAGGCCATCATCATCATCGGTTCTCAAAACATGTTTTCTGGTGGCGCAGACATTCGAGAGTTTGGAACTGCCGCGGTCACTGCCAAGCCCAACTTACTCAACGTCATTGACATTGTGGAAACATCCACTAAGCCAGTCATCGCGGCCATCAGTGGAATATGTATGGGTGGCGGTCTGGAGTTGTCTTTGGGTTGTCACTTCCGCGTAGTTGCATCAAGTGCCCAGTTGGCGCTGCCTGAAGTCAAAATCGGCTTGATTCCAGGAGCGGGCGGTACACAACGCTTGCCGCGCATCATTGGCGTCGAGGCTGCGTTGAACATGATTGTTTCGGGCGAGACCGTCCGCGCCGAAATGCTCCAAGCCACGCCGTTGTTTGATGAGTTCATTGAGGGAGACCTATTGGCTGGTGCTATAGCGTTCGCTCACAAGGTTGTTTCCGAGAAGCGCTCACTCAAACGAGTACGTGATCTCAAAGTGAGTCATCCCAAGCCTGAAGCCTTCTTCATGTTTGTACGCAACAGCGTCGGTTCTGTTTCCAAAAACTACCCGGCACCGCTCAAGTGCGTAGAAGCAGTACAGGCTTGTCTGACGCAATCCTTTGAGGACGGCATGCAAACCGAAGCGCGCCTCTTTGGTGAACTCTATCTTGGTGGTGAATCTCAGGCCTTGCGTCACCTATTCTTGTCCGAGCGCAATGCGGCCAAGGTCGAGGGCGTCTCACCAGCCGCCAAGCCACGCAACGTCTCTAGCATCGGCATCATTGGCGCAGGCACCATGGGCAGCGGTATTGCTATCAATTTCTTGTTGGCTGGAATTCCGGTGACGATGCTAGAGAGCAAGCAAGAGGCGCTAGACCGAGGTGTGAAACACATCACAGACTATTTCGCCGACAGGGTCGCCAAGCGCAAGATGAAGGCCGAGAAAGCTCAGACGCTTGTCGCATTACTGACGCCATCTCTTAGCTACGAAGACCTGGCCCATGCCGACCTGGTCATTGAAGCGGTTTTTGAGAGCATGGATGTCAAGAAAACTGTTTTTGAGAAGCTCGACAGTGTGTGCAAACCGGGGGCCATTTTGGCGTCCAATACCTCAACGTTAGACCTGAATCAGATTGCCAGTTTCACCAATCGTCCTCAAGATGTTGTTGGTGCCCATTTCTTTAGTCCTGCGAACGTCATGAAGTTGCTGGAGGTGGTGCGTGGCGCAAAAACGGCCGACGATGTTCTGCTCACCATCATGCAGTTGGCCAAGAAGATCAAGAAGACTGCAGTGATTTCGGGTGTGTGCGACGGATTTATTGGCAACCGCATGATTGCCGGTTACAGCGGCGAGGCCGGAAAGATGTTAGAGGAAGGCGCTACCGTTCAGCAAATCGACAAGGCGTTGGAAAAATTTGGCATGGCCATGGGACCTTTTCGCATGGGTGACCTGGCGGGCAATGACATTGGTTGGTCTATTCGTAAAGGCATTACCCAACAGCACCCTAACTATGTTTGGCCCAGCTCGGCACTGTTGGCCGACAAGCTGTGTGAACTCGGCCGATTCGGCCAAAAGACCGGTGCGGGCTGGTACAGCTACGCCAACGGTAAACGCGATCCGTTACCTGATTCGGCCGTAGAGGCCTTGGTCGAGGCCCATCGCAAGGAGCACGGTATTCCCGCGCGAAAGATCAGCAACACTGAGATTGTGCAGCGCTGCATCTTTGCGTTGGTCAACGAGGGCGCAAAAATTCTGGAAGAAGGGATTGCCCAGCGGGCTTCGGACATAGACATCGTCTACATCTATGGCTACGGATTCCCGCCCTACCGTGGCGGCCCTATGTTTTATGCAGATCGAGTAGGTCTTCTTATCGTTCAGCGTGCCATGGAGGGCTTTGCGCGCAACGACAAAACGGGCGGTGCTTCGTGGGTCCCTGCGCCGCTGCTCGCGCGCCTTTCTTCAGACGACAAGACCTTCAACTAACCACCAGATTAAGAGAGTATCTATGACAGATGCAGTCATCGTATCAACCGCGCGCACGCCATTGGGTAAGTCTTGGCGTGGCAGCTTCAACATGACCCATGGCGCCACACTGGCCGGTCACGCCATTGCGCACGCAGTCCAGCGAGCAGGCATTGATCCGGCTGAAGTAGAGGACGTCGTCATGGGCTGCGCACTACAACAAGGTGCCACGGGTTACAACATAGGCCGCTACGCCGCATTGCGTGCCGGTCTACCGGTCACAGCAGGCGGCACCAGCATTGATCGGCAGTGTGCATCGGGCCTACAAGCTATTGCATTGGCTGCACAGCGGATCATCGTTGATCAAGTTCCTTTGATGGTGGCTGGTGGCGTGGAGTCGATCTCTTGTGTGCAAGGCACTGTGAACACACAGTACTTGGTGGATGAGTGGGTCAAAGAACACCGGCCAAGCTACTTTCTATCGATGCTGGACACTGCCGAGATTGTGGCCATGAGATATGGCATTGCCAAAGAAGTGCAGGATGAATATGGGGTCCGCAGCCAGCAACGTGCTTCAGCAGCTCTCGCTGCAGGGCTATTTAGGCAAGAGATTGCACCCATTACTGTGACCAAGGGCATAGCCTCAGCAATGGGGATGGGTACCCAAGAAGTTACGGTCAGTGAGGACGAAGGAATACGGACTGACACGACCCTTGAAGGTGTAGCCAAAATTCGCTCAGCCTTGCCGGGTGGTGTGATCACAGCGGGCAATGCCAGTCAGTTTGCCGATGGTGCTTCTGCTGTGGTGGTCATGAACAGCAAATTGGCGGAGCAACGTGGGTTGGCACCTTTGGGCATCTTCCGGGGCTTTGCCACAGCGGGGTGTGAGCCGGACGAGATGGGCATTGGCCCCGTATTTGCAATTCCTCGATTGCTTGAGCGCGCGGGCCTTAAGGTTGATGACATTGGCTTGTGGGAACTTAACGAAGCCTTTGCCGTACAAGTCATTTATTGCCGCGACAAGCTGGGCATTCCTGATGATCGTTTGAATGTTAACGGAGGGGCAATCGCCATTGGACACCCTTACGGTATGTCAGGCGCTCGCATGGTGGGTCACGCGCTTATAGAGGGCAAGCGCAGGGGCGTTAAATATGTGGTCATCACAATGTGCGTTGGCGGTGGCATGGGCGCAGCTGGGCTATTTGAGGTGGTATGACTGCGATTGTTACGTCTCTGCACAAGTGAA
>RFVJ01000196.1 GCA_009928125.1 Betaproteobacteria bacterium | reverse complement strand
GCCTGTGTTTGGCGACAAGATCACCGATCCGTCTGAGGCGCTCACCACCTTCTTGTTTGACCGTTTGGCCGGCGCATTGCGCGAGCAAGGTTACAGCGCTCAAGAAGTGGACGCGGTATTGGCTTTGCAGCCTGCACGCTTGGGCCAGGTGCCCAAGTTGTTGGCGGCCGTGCGTGCCTTTGCGGCTTTGCCCGAAAGCCCCGCCTTGGCTGCGGCCAACAAGCGCATTGGCAACATCTTGAAAAAGGCCGATGCGGTTGATCCGCACGTCAATCCAGCGTTGCTGAAAGAAGTGGCCGAGCAAGCCTTGCACGAAGTGATGCTGCGTTTGTTGCCCGAGTCTGAGGCTTTGTTCAAAGCCGGTGACTACACCGGTTCATCTCGACCGCGACGGCACCCTCAATCACGACAGTGATGAGTACATCAAGTCGCCTGAAGAATGGCAAGCCTTGCCCGGCGCTTTAGAAGCGGTCGGGCGTTTGAATCATGCGGGCTACCACGTGGTGCTGGCCACCAACCAGTCGGGTTTAGGGCGTGGCTTGTTGGATGTGGCATCGCTGAATGCCATCCACAAGCGCATGCTGAAACAACTGGCGGCAGTGGGTGGCCGGATTGATGCCATTTTTTATTGCCCGCACACACCCGAAGATGCCTGCACGTGCCGAAAGCCTTTGCCGGGTTTGATTGAACAAGTGGCCGATCGCTTTGGCATCGAGTTGAAAGATGTGCCTTTTGTAGGCGACAGTTTGCGTGACATGCAAGCTGCGGCAGCAGCAGGTTGCACGCCACATTTGGTTCTGACCGGCAACTCGCAAGCCTTGCGAGGTGCCAGCTTGCCCCCTGCATTTCCTGCGGGCACGCAGGTGCACACAGACCTGCATGCGTTTGTCGATGCCCTCTTGAAGAAAACGCCGGAACCCACCTGATGAACTTCGTTCGCTCATTGATTCACATGCTGTGGATGATGCTCACGGTCATCCCGTGGGCCTTGGTGGTGGTGGCTGCTTCGATGTTCATGAGCAGCGCCCGTTTGTACGGGTGGTGTGTGGGCTGGTTGCGCAATGCCATCTACAGTGGCACCTTCATCTTGGGCATTCAAAACCGCATCACGGGCATGGAGAATTTACCGCTCGGTGAAAAAGACCCGGTCATTTTGTTGGTCAAGCACCAGTCCACCTGGGAAACTTTTTTGATGCCCGTCATCATGCCGCACCCCTTGGCCTATGTGTTCAAAAAAGAGTTGCTGAGCGTGCCTTTCTTTGGTTGGGCCATGGGCCGCTTGGACATGATTCACATCGATCGCAGTCAACGGGCACAGGCTTTTCAGAAAGTCGTCACGCAAGGCCAACGGTTGATGGAACAAGGCGTCTGGGTCATCATGTTTCCCGAAGGAACGCGCATTCCACGGGGCCAAAAGGGCGTTTACAAAACGGGTGGCACCCGCTTGGCCATTGAGGCGGGTGTGCCCGTGGTGCCCATCGCTGTCACCTCTGCCAAATGCTGGCCTACCAAGGCCTTCATCAAAAAGCCTGGCATTGTCGACATCTCGATTGGCAAACCCATCTCAAGCGTGGGTCGCCAACCCGAAGAATTGATGCAAGAAGTGGAAAATTGGATTGAGGCTGAAATGCGCCGCCTCGACCCAGAGGCCTATCCACTCACCGACTCACAGCCCGCAGCAACTGCCGCCTGAGGCCTGGACACAGAACACCGATGCGCAATCCGCTGCAACTTGTTCTTGATTTTTTAAGTCCAGCGCCATTGCACCCTGCGCCCCGCACAGACGTTTCGCCGGTCACCACCTTACCCAAGAGCGAAGTTGCATCGCTGACGCATCCCCGTGCCAACCGCGAAACGGTTTTGGAAGGCATGCGGGTCAGCTATTTGTTTCAACGTGCACGCAGAAGGTCGATTGGCTTTGTGGTGGGCCCCGATGGCTTGGAGGTTCGCGCGCCCAAGTGGGTCACCTTGAAAGAAGTGGAGTTGGGGCTGCAAGAGCGCGGTGAATGGGTGCTGCGCAAATGGGCCGAAGTCCAAGAGCGCCAAAAAAACATTCGACACATTGAGTGGTCAGATGGTGCCAGCTTGGACTACTTGGGCAGTGCCATCCATTTGCGACTGAGCCCTGAAGTGGGTCGCAGTGAACTGCACCCAGGGGGCGAGCTCAAACTGGCCTTGCCCTTGAATGCAGAGGCGTCACAAATTCGAGATGCGGTTCAAGCCTGGTTGATGCGAGAAGCGCGCGTCTTGTTTGAATTGCGTTTGAATTTCTTTGCACCTCAAATGGGTGTGCAGTGGCGCAAACTCAGCTTGTCAAACGCGGGTTCACGCTGGGGCAGTGCGCGCATCGATGGCGCCATTCGCCTCAATTGGCGGTTGATTCATTTGAAGCCAGAAGCCATCGACTATGTGGTGGTGCATGAGCTGGCGCATCTGCGCGAGATGAACCACAGCCCCGCGTTTTGGAAGGTGGTGGCCGAGCCGAGGTCTTGCCCGACCATGTGGAGCGGCGCAAAGCGCTGCAAAAAGAGAATTTGGCCAACTGGGCCTGACGCCCAATCAATTGGAGGGTTTGGAGTTACCCTTTGTGTGAATCAAAGAGGTCTTCAATTCCTTTTGAACGAAGTCGGAGATTGACTTCTTTTTTTGCCTTAGCGATTCTATTTCTGATCTCGACAATCGTTCGGAATCCAACAAGGTATTGGGCTTCATTGGCTGTGAGTGCATCAATGTGGATGCCGAAGAGGTTGATGATTTCATTGTCAAACCGATCTTTCAGAATTTTCAATATTTTGTGATCTGGGCGCAGAGATTTGATTCGGCCTGCATTCACCATCACCGCAATGTCACTGACAAGCCCGCCGTTGATCTGAACATAATGGGCCAATTCCGCGAGAGTTCCACCTAAGCCAATGACATCATCAACCAGAACATACTGGGCACCAGCTTGAACAGAACCCTCAAATTCTGCTCTGAGAATTAATCGTTCCATGGGGTCTGCGCCAGTATGAAACACCTTTGTAATTTGCACAAGGTCTTGATCTGCTTTTGCCTCGCACAAAAAAGCAAACACTTCTGCCAGTACTTGCGGCAGGGCGTTGTCACCTGAGGCCTCTTTTGCAAAAGGGCTCACAAAGATATGGCTACTGGAGAACCGATGGCGATGATTTGCCATTTCATCCCATGCAAGGTCTTTGATCAAACCGAGTGCCGAGGAGAAATTGCCAGCTTTTGCCTCAAAATACTGAGGGTGTAGTTTGAGTGGCAGCGTGTCTTCGAAAATTGAAAACATCAAGATGTGGCCTGGAATGGGCAGGTACCTGATGTTGTTAGCGGTTCTGGCAAAAGGAAAAATAGTCATTGCTCATTTTGAGAGCACTGACTTCCATGAAGGTCTTACATTCAATCACATGAGCGCAATGTTTGAAACCGCCAAACCCCCTGCGCATCTTTCGTCCGGGACATTTTTCCGTCAAACCACAGTGCGTGCAAATGTGCCACCGACTCGCCAAGGGCAAACGTGGTTTGGTGAAAGTCCAAGGGCCGCTTGAAGATCACTTTGAGCATGTCGTGTGCGCTGCCTGCTTGTTCGCGACAAGCTTCTAAGACTTCGTTCAACCGATCTTCGTGG
>RFVJ01000195.1 GCA_009928125.1 Betaproteobacteria bacterium | reverse complement strand
AATCGCCTTGCGCCTGGCCCCATCATGTTGGCTTTGAGTTTGCTGAACTTTGTGCCTGACGAAGTTCAGCCCATGATCTCGCAGTACATGTCGGGCGACGCCCTGCCCGATTTGCGTCTGGGCTACGCCCGCACCCTGATTGACTTGGACCAAATGCAGCCCGCACTGGCTCAACTCGCTCAACTGACCCAACAACATCCTGAATTTGCTCCGGGCTGGTTGTTTTTAGGCTTGCTGCAAAGCGACTTGTCGCAAGTCCTTCAAGCAGAACAATCGCTGCAGCAATATTTGAAGTTGTCCACCAGCACCAACGATCCCGACCGCATGGGTGGCATTTCTGAAGCGTATTTGGCTTTGTCTCAAATGGCTCAAAAACAAGGCCGTTTTGCAATGGCAGACGAATGGTTGGCCAAAATTCCAGCCGAAGCCGATCCCTTGAAAGTGGCCAGTCGCCGGGCCGCTTTGTTGGCACAACAAGGCCGCAAAGCAGAGGGCCTGAAAGTGTTGGAGCAAGTCAAAACCAGCAACCCGCAAGAAGTCAGACTCAAAGCCTTGGCGCTCTCACAGTGGCTGCGTGAAGACAAACAAATTTCAGCAGCGTTTGCCACGATTGAAAAAGCTCTGGCCCAATTTCCAGCCGATACCGACCTCCAATCCGAAATGGCCATGCTGTGTGAAAAGTTAGGTCGCTTTGAACAGATGGAAAGTCTGCTGCGCGGCTTGATCAAAGCCAAACCCAACGATCCCCATGCCTACAACGCACTTGGGTACTCTTTGGCCGATCGCAAAATTCGTTTGGATGAAGCCCGCGAACTCATTTTGAAAGCGGTGCAGTTGGCCCCGCGCGACCCCTTCATTCAAGACAGCCTGGGTTGGTTGGAATACCGAGCAGGAAACCTCCAAGAAGCTTTGCGCATTTTGGAAGCCGCCTTCAAAGCCCGACCCGATGCAGAAATTGCAGCACATTTGGGCGAAGTGCATTGGCATTTGGGCCAAAAAGACAAAGCAGGCACCATCTGGCGGGAAGGCCTGATGCTCAAGGCCGACAACGACACGCTGCTTGAAACCCTCAAGCAGTTCAACTTCAAACCCTGAACGTGGCGAAAGCCGGATTGCACATGAAAAGCTTGGGCTTGGTAAGTTGCATGGCCAGCGTCTTGCTGTCCGCTTGCGCAACGAGCCCGGTGGCGAGCACAAGCTATTCACCGCCCGCCTCTGCACCTGCAGACAACCAGGTCGTCACGGTGCAAGCCGACACCCCCGCGCCAGCCTTCAAAGCGGGTCGCTTTGCGCTGCAAATTGACACGCAACCGCCCCAGTCCTTCATCTCTTCCTTTGATTTGACAGGGGGTTGGCCCGAAGGCACCCTGAACATCTACAACCCTTTGGGCTTGCAAATGGCGCGCTTGGAATGGACAGCGCAAAGCGCCAAACTGATTCAAGGCAGTCAAGTGGGCTACGCAGCCAACCTTGAAAGTTTGGTCTACAAACTGACGGGTACGCCTTTGCCCACGGCCGCTTTGGTCGATTGGCTAGGCGGTAAGCCCACGCCCGCCGAGGGCTGGAATGTCGATGTCAGTGAATGGCATTTGCGACGTCTGGTGCTCGAACGCGTTCAACCTGCGCCGCGCACGGTGCTTCGCATTGCCTTTGAACCATGAAGTCGCTGCAAAACGTTTTGGCGCCAGCCAAACTCAATTTGTTCTTGCACATCACGGGGCGCAGGCCTGATGGGTACCACCTGCTGCAGTCGGTTTTCATGCTGATCGACTGGTACGACACGCTGCACTTTGAAATTCGCCCCAACGGTCAAATCAGCCGAGAAGACCTCAGCCTTCCCCTGCCCGCCGATGACCTGATCACCCGGGCTGCCCGTTTGTTGCAACAAACCAGCGGCACCCAACTAGGCGCTCACATTGCCATCGACAAATCCATCCCAGCCCAAGCGGGCATGGGTGGTGGGTCCTCGGATGCGGCCACATGCTTACTGGCCTTGAACAAGTTGTGGAACCTCCATTATTCAGTGAACCAACTGGCCCTGTTGGGACTTCAATTGGGCGCCGATGTGCCCTTTTTCATCAGGGGTCACAACGCATGGGTCGAGGGAATTGGCGAGATCATGACCCCGGTCACCTTGCCACCCGCCCAATTTGCGGTGGTCAAACCGCCAGAAGGTCTTGAAACTTCTAAAATTTTTGGGAATGAGGCTTTAAAGCGCGACACAAAGCCTGCTACAATTTCGGTCTTTGCAGCAGACCCGTATGGCTTTGGCCACAACGACCTGCAACCAGTGGCCCAGCGCCTCTGCCCCCAAATCAGCGAATCCATCGCCTGGCTTGAATCAGCCAGACTGGCTTCACTTGTTGTCAAAGGCAGAATGACGGGCTCCGGGAGTGCAGTGTTTGCGCAAGTGCCACGCGGTACGGATTTAAGTCAAATGCCTCAAGTTCCAGCAACTTGGCAAAATTGGAAAATCCGAATGTGTAGCAATTTGGAAGTTCACCCCCAAAAGGGTTGGGCCTCCAGCGACGATTGATCGGTCGCCAGCTTTGGTTTACCAAATCTGGCAACCCGTGTAGGGGAGTCGCCAAGTTGGTTAAGGCACCGGATTTTGATTCCGGCATGCGAAGGTTCGAATCCTTCTTCCCCTGCCAAATATTTGCACGCAGTCACATGCGTCCCATTGGGCACTGTCAAACGTGTCGTGGATTGAAATTTATGCGCTAACCCGCATCGGCCCATCATTTGATCGCTGAGACGCTCATGCTGCCATCCAACACAAATTCAACTTCAGATTTCATGGTCTTCACAGGCAATGCCAATCCCGTGTTGGCGGCCGAGGTGGCCTACGAGTTGGACATTTCACTGGGCTTGGCCGATGTCGGCCGTTTCTCAGACGGCGAAGTGACCGTCACCTTGAACCAAAACGTGCGCGCGCGCGATGTGTTCATCATCCAGTCCACTTGCGCTCCCACCAACGAAAACTTGATGGAACTGCTGATCATGGTCGACGCCTTGAAGCGCGCCTCAGCCGGCCGCATCAGCGCCATCATTCCTTACTTCGGCTATGCCCGCCAAGACCGCCGTCCTCGCTCTACGCGGGTGCCCATCACGGCCAAGGTGGTGGCCAACATGTTGCAAGCAGTCGGCGTCAATCACGTCCTCACCATGGCATGGACTTGCACGCCGACCAAATTCAAGGCTTCTTCGACATTCCCGTCGACAACATTTACGCCTCGCCTGTGCTCTTGGGTGACCTGCGCCAAAAGAATTACGAAGACCTCATTGTGGTCTCTCCCGATGTGGGCGGCGTGGTTCGCGCACGCGCTTTGGCCAAACAACTCAACTGCGACTTGGCCATCATCGACAAGCGTCGTCCCAAGGCCAACGTCAGCGAAGTGATGCACGTCATTGGCGACATCGAAGGCCGCAACTGCGTCATCATGGACGACATGATTGACACCGCAGGCACCTTGGTCAAGGCCGCTGAAGTGCTCAAAGAGCGCGGCGCCAAAAAAGTTTACGCGTATTGCACACACCCTATTTTTTCGGGCCCCGCCATCGACCGCATTGCCAAAGGCTCTGCCCTTGATGAAGTGGTTGTGACCAACACCATTCCGTTGGCACAAGCCGCTGCAGCTTGCCCCAAAATTCGCCAA
>RFVJ01000194.1 GCA_009928125.1 Betaproteobacteria bacterium | reverse complement strand
CCACCACCACCACATCAAAGCTGCCATAAACGGGCAGTTGCCTGGCAGGCTCGGTCCAATGCGCCATTGGCGTCTTAATCAATGGTGACGCCTGTGCGTTTGATGACAGGTGACATCACGCGCAATTCTTGCAGCATGAAGCTTTTCAACTCAGACTCTGAGCCGCCAATCGGCTCCATGTACTGGCCATAGAGTTTTTCTTTGACATCGGGCATGGCCAAGATGGCATTGATTTCTTGGTTCACGCGTTGCACGATGTCGGAGGGGGTGCTGGCAGGCGCCATGACAGCCATCCAAGCCACGTTTTCAATGCCGGTAAAGCCGGCTTCTTTCATGGTGGGGACATCTGGCAAGAATTGACTGCGTTTGGCAGTCGACACTGCCAGTGCCCGCATTTTGCCGGCCTTCACTTGAGGCAACACCGCAACGGCAGGCACGCATGCAAACTGCACGTCACCTTGTAAAACCGCCATGATGGCCAAGGGCGAAGAGACGTAGGGAATGTGCACGGCAAAGGTGTCCGTCTTCACCTTCAACAACTCCACCCCCAGCTGCGACAAGCTGCCAATGCCGGTTGAGGAAAAGTTGAACTGCCCTGGCTTGCTGCGCATGGCATTGACCAAGTCCGTCAGGGTGTTGATGCCCGTGTCACTTGGCCACCGGCCAACACCACGGGGCGCAATTCTGTGAAGGGGTCGTAGCTGAGTTTTTTGTACAGCACGGTGTTGTAAACCAAGGGGCCATTGGTGCTGATGACAAAGGTGTAGCCATCGCCTGCTGCTTTGGCCACCGCGCCAGTGCCTGTGTTGCCGCCCGCGCCAACACGGTTCTCGATGATGACGGGCTGACCCAAGCGCGGCGCCAGTTTTTCTGAAATGATGCGCGCAATGACATCGGGCGAACTGCCAGGGCCATAGGGCACCACCAACTTCACAGGTCGGTTTGGCCAGTTGGCTTGCGCTAACGCGGCCGTACCCATGGCCCAACAAGCCACACCCAAGATCCAACTTTTGGCTAACAACTTCATGATCTCACTTCTTCCGTTTGCGAAAACAAGGTGTGCTCGGCTGCGATAAATCCAGCAACCAAGCTGCGGTAGGCAGACTCCACAATGTCCTCAAATCCAGGAAAGTTGTCTGCATGTTCAGAGGCCAAGTTTCGCACTTTTTTGAACACTTCGGCTTGCCTGGCGGGTGCAGCCACTTGAAATGCGTCCTTTTTAAAGCGCGTGGCATCGCGAACTCGCAATGATCGGGCCGCCAACAGGGCCACGATTTGGCGGTCGAGGTCGTCAATTTGATCGCGCAAGGTCTGCAAATTGGGCGCCAGTTCGACGTAGGCAGGGTCCTTGAAGCGTCTGACGGCTTGACCCGTGGCTAATGGCTCTTGTGAATAGGTCATGGATGCTTCACTTAAAATTGAAAGTTCACATTTCATGCGGCCAGGGTCCGCACCCTTCTGATTTTTTAAACAATGAACACCACTGAGATTTACCTGATTGCCATGGCGGTGGTGTTCACTGTGCCCTACCTGATTTGGCGCTTGGGCAACACCCAGTATTTTGCGCCTTTGGTGGTGATTCAAATTATCACCGGTATTCTTTTGGGCCCTGGTATTTTGGGGGACTTGTTTCCAGCCTACTACCAATTTGTGTTCACGCCTGCCGTCATTCAATCATTGAATGGCGTTGCTTGGTGGGCGGTCATGCTGTTTGTCTTCATTGCGGGCATTGAACTGGATTTAAGTCAGGCATGGCAGCACAAAAAAGAAAGTGGCATCACAGCAGGTTTGGCTTTGTGCATGCCCTTGGTGTTGGGCGCTGGCGCAGCATGGGTGATTCAATCGGGCTTGTTGGGCAGCGGCTGGATGGGGCCGCTGGCAGCCCCTTGGCAATTCACCATGGGCGTGGCCATGTCGTGCGCTGTCACTGCCCTGCCCATCCTCATTTTGCTCATGGAGCGGCTTGAGATCTTGCGCCAACCCATTGGGCAGCGCATTTTGCGCTATGCCAGTTTGGATGACATCGCCATCTGGGGCGTCTTGGCACTCATCTTGACCGATTGGGACCGCGTCGGTAAACAAGTTTTGTTTTTGCTGGCATTTGCAGCACTCAGCTATGGCCTTCGGAAGTTGATGCAAAAAGTACCGGCGCAAGACCGTTGGTACCTGGCACTCATTTGGCTGATTGTCTGCGCCTTTGGTGCTGATTGGTGTGGCTTGCATTTCATGGTCGGCGCTTTTTTAGCGGGTGCTGTCATTGAGTCTTCTTGGTTTGATCAAGACAAAATGGACTTGCTTCGCAACCATGTGTTGCTGGTCATGATGCCCGTGTTCTTCTTGAGCACGGGCCTTCGAACCAACTGGGACATGGGCGGCGCCACGGTCTTCATTGCAGCCGCCCTGCTCTTGCTTGCCTCCGTCTCTGGCAAACTTTTAGGCGTTCACATGGCCGGCAGAATTTTGAAATGGCAAGCGGGCGAAGCGTCCTTGATCGGTTGGCTTTTGCAAACCAAAGCGCTGATCATGATCATTTTTGCGAATGTCTTGCTGGACAAACAAATCATCACATCCAACACCTTCACCGCCTTGTTGTTGATGGCGGTGGCCAGCACCATGTTGACGACCCCTGTGGTTGCGCCCATGCTTGGGCGCCTTCAACATTTGCTTGGCAAAGCCCAATGAAGCGGGCTGCGCGAATGCCTCAATCGGCCGTGATGTTGGCCTGCTTGATCAGGTTGCCGTATTTGGCAAACTGAACTTTCAAATCTGCCGCCAATTCGTCGGGGCTGGACTGAACTTTCAAATCTGCCGCCAATTCGTCGGGGCTGGTGCCCTTGGGGCTCAAACCCAAGCCAAACAGTTGCTCTTTGATCGCTGGATCTGAAATGGCTTTCACAATTTCCGCATGCAATTTTTGGAGAATCGGTTTGGGGGTGCCCGCCGGTGCCATCATGGCGTACCACGAATTGAACTCGAAGCCACTCAAGCCAGACTCTGAGACGGTGGGGACATCGGGAAATTGCGGCAAACGTTTGGGTGTCGTGACGGCGATCAAGCGCAGCTTGCCAGCCTTGATCAAGGAACTGACCGTGGCAATGCCTTGAAATGCCACTTGCACTTCATGGCCTGCCACGCCCACGGCCGCTTGTGTTGCGCCTTTGTAGGGCACATGCGTGAGTTGCACGCCTGCTTGCGACGCAAACAAGGCCATGGCAATGTGCTGGGGACTGCCATTGCCACCTGATCCGTAGTTGAGCTGACCAGGCGATTTTTTGGCCGCTGCAATCAAGTCTGCGGCCGTGCGAATGGCCGAGTCTGCAGGCACCACCACACCCCACTCGACCGTGGCCACCAAAGAGATGGGTTCAAAATCTTTTTGGATGTCCCAAGGCATTTTGGCTTGCAAATTGGGCAGCATGGTCATGATGCTGTCGTTGAAGCCGCCCAAGGTGTAACCATCCGGCGCCGACTTGGCCACCCGGTCAGCACCTATCAAACCTGCCGCACCCGCCTGATTTTCAATGGCAATGCCCGTGCCCATGTTGGTCGCCACTTTTTGCATGACGATGCGCGCTGCATTGTCCACCGCGCTGCCTGCAGCCAAAGGCACGATCAACTTGATGGGTTTTTGTGGATAGCCACCCGATTGCGCTTGCACTGAAG
>RFVJ01000193.1 GCA_009928125.1 Betaproteobacteria bacterium | reverse complement strand
ACTTCTTTGCCAATGCCGTCGCCAGGAATCGTTGCAATTTGATAGGTTTTCATGATGCTTTGGGAAATGATGGATATTGAAAAGACAAGGTGATAGCGGCATTGTGAGGAAATCGGTTCTCAAGAAACACTTTAGAATTCAAAGCATTGTTAACTTGAGGTAAATAATGGAAACCAGACTTCAAGCTTCCGACTTAGGTTTTTTCGCAGCTTTGGCCAAGGCGGGTAGCTTGAGTGCGGCTGCGCGTGAAATGGGAATCACAACTGCGGCTGTTAGCAAGCATTTGTCCCAGATGGAGTCACGTTTGGGTGTTCCCTTGGTCAATCGCACGACCAGGCGGATGAACCTCACGGTAGAAGGTGAGTTTTTGCTGCGACATGCAAGAAGCATCTTGGCCGAGATGGCTGATCTGGAGCAACAACTGGGTGCCAGTCGATCAATGCCAAGCGGACTACTTCGTGTGAATTCAACCTTGGGATTTGGACGCAGCCATGTGGGGCCCATCATCAGCCGATTTACCCAACAACATCCGCAAGTAGATGTTCAGCTTCAATTGTCAGTGGACCCGCCAACGCTCACAGAAGATGCCTTTGACGTCTGCATCCGCTTTGGCCCACCGCCAGACACGCGTGTGATTTCACGCAAGATTGCAAACAACCAACGTTTGTTGTGTGCCGCACCGTCATACATTGCGCGGCATGGCCAACCCAGTAGCCCAACAGATTTGGTGCGCCACAACTTCATCAGCATTCGGCAAGGCGGTGAGGCTTATGGCGTGATCAAACTATCTCGGGGTCGATCAGGCAAAGTCGAAACCATCAAAACGCGAGGTAATTTAACGACCAACGACGGCAGCATTGCAGTTCAATGGGCGCTGGATGGTCATGGCATTTTGATGCGGGCTGAATGGGACATTCGTTCCTATTTGGCGCAAGGTCAGTTGGTGCAAGTACTGCCGCAATTTCGTACGCCTGATGCAGACATTTACGCGGTTTATCCAGCGCAGCACAAGTCAGCAGCGCGTGTCAGAGCTTTTGTGGACTTTCTGGTTGAGGAAATGAGCTCGAAGTGAGATGAGCGGAAGGCGTTCCGGGTGCTGCCTTGAAACCTTAGGGATTTCATGAATGATGATTTATTTGGAAAGGGTTAACGTATGAATCAACATCTTTCTAGGAAACACACATGAAGTCCTCTTTCCAAGCGGCCATCACTGCACTGGTGTTGTTGCTAAGCTTTCAAATTCCCTACAGTGCATTTGCTCAAAGCTGGGGGCCCCGCACATTGCCTCAACTCAAAGCGGAGGCCCAGCGCCGGGCAGATGGTGCTTTGCCACCCGTTGACCATGTGAAGCCATCGGACATGAGAGAGGCTTTAGCCCAAATCAACTCGTTAGAACCTGATGAATGGGCCAAAGCCTTTATCACCATTGGTGACAGGTACATGGTGCAAGCTGATCAGTTGCTTAAAACCAATTCGGATGCAGCAGCGCAATCGTACAAGCATGCCTGGGAGGTTTACAACGCCGCCCGTTGGCCCACTGAGAATTCGCCTCAAAAGAAATTAACAAGCGGTGGCCTATTTGCGTTTGCCTAAAGATGTGCGGCCAGCTCCACTGATTTTTGCAATCAGTGGTCTAGACACCCGCAAAGAAGACATGGTGGTCACCAATGATTTATTTCTCAAAAATGGCATTGGCATCTTTGCAATCGACCAGCCTGGCACCGGTCAATCGCCTCTCAAAATTGATGTGGGCTCTGAAAGAATCTTCAGTGCTGCATTGGATTTTCTGCAAACGCGTACAGATGTGGATGCCAAACGCATTGTGGTGAGAGGTCAAAGTTGGGCTGGCTACTGGGCGGCCATCATGGGCTACACCGAGAAGGACCGCATTCGTGGCACGGTGGTTCATGGTGTGGGCATTCATGGTTATTTTTCACCCGAGTGGCAAAGCAAAGGCTTAAGCACAGAAGAGTACTTGTTTGATTTACTTCCCGCTCGATCTGCCGTGTACGGGGTTAGCACGCGAGAGGCTTTTTTAGCGTATGGCCCGCGAATGTCTTTGCTCACACAAGGTTTCTTGGACAAGCCTTCAGCGCCTATGCTGCTTATCAATGGTTTGAAGGACACACAGCAACCCATCGATGATTTATTTTTGTTGATGAGCCGTGGCGACCCCAAAGATGTATGGATGAATCCTGCAGGAGGCCATATGGGCAGATCACCCAAATGGTCTGCCCCCGAAATCACACAAAAAGTGGTATTTCCGTGGGTTCAGAGAAAGTTACAGCCCTGAAAGTTCAACAGTCCAAATGCTCAAAGCGGACACATTGAAAGAGTGCAATGATTGAAGAAAACATAGACATTCAAACTGCCAACGGTTCAATGAACACTTTTGTGGTGTTCCCTGAGGAGGACGGTCCTCATCCTGTGGTCTTCTTCTACATGGATGCCCCAGGCAAGCGAGAAGAGTTGCATGACATGGCGCGTCGTTTGGCCAGTGTGGGTTATTTCGTGGTGTTGCCTAATTTGTATTACCGCCGAAGCCGCGATTATTATTTGAAAGAACGCACGCCTGAGGCCATGGCGGTGATGTTTGCCCACATGGCCAGCTTGAATGCACAAACCAGTCAAATTGATACACAAGCGTTGTTGAAGTTTGTCGACAGCCACGCCATGGCCGATCAATCGCGCATTGGTGCTGTGGGCTACTGCATGAGTGGGCCCATTGTGATGTGGGTGGCAGCACAATTTCCAGATCGCTTCCAAAGCATCGCGTCCATTCACGGTGCCAACATGGCCACAGACGCGCCAGACTCACCGCACTTGATGCCGCCCAAGATCAAATGCGAAAGCTACTTTGCCTGTGCAGAAATAGACAAATGGGCGCCACCCGAAGACATCCAAAAGTTAGAAACATCTCTCAAAGCCGCCAAGTCAAATTACCGAATTGAGTGGTACCCTCAGGTTGAGCATGGCTTTGTGTTTCCACAGCGTGTTGGCATGTACAACGCACCTGCCGCCGAAAGGCACTGGGAACGCCTGTTCAGTTTGTTTCAAAGAACGCTGAAATAGTCCAAATATTTCTTCAATGACTTGATGAGAGACATTCCAAATGAATTCAATTCAAACATCTTTTGTTGCACTGGTTTTGTGGGCTGGCGCTGCGTCAACACATGCACAAAATGATTTTGCGCAATTGGCTGCCAAAGAACCAGGTGCCAAAGTCACTGCTTCGGGCTTGGTTTTCCGCTCATTGCAAGAAGGAACAGGCGCAAGTCCCAGCGCCACAGACAAAGTCAAAGTGCATTACCGCGGCACCTTTCCGGATGGCAAAGAATTTGACAGCTCTTTCAAGCGCAATCAGCCCATCGACTTTCCGTTGAATGCGGTTATTCCTTGCTGGACTGAAGGTGTTCAATTGATGAAAGTAGGCGGCAAAGCCAAGCTCACATGTCCTTCGGCCATTGCTTATGGCGCCAGGGGCGCTGGGGGCGTGATTCCGCCCAACGCAACTTTGCAATTTGAAGTTGAATTGATTGCCATTGCAGGCCGATGAATTCACGCAATTTTTTTGAAATCTGACAAAACCGTCTTTGCACATGTTTGATTTACCAACACCCGAACTCAAATTCTTTGCCGATCTGTCGGTTCAAGTGGACAAGCCGC
>RFVJ01000192.1 GCA_009928125.1 Betaproteobacteria bacterium | reverse complement strand
CCTTTGAAGCCGGCTTGCGCCATGCGCACCGCGCGATATGCTGACTGCGCAGCCCAACCTGGGTGCATGCGCTTGGTCCATGAACCGTCGGCCAAATATTCAATGATGCCGCCAGCCATACTGCCTGCAATGCCAAAGGCGTTGACCAATTGTTCTTCAGTCAAATTAAGCGCAGCGCCTAAGCCGGCCACACCGCCCATCACACCAAACACAGCGGTTGGGTGAAAGCCCGCTTTGTGCACGCGCGTTGGTGCCACGGCACACAAACGGCACATCACTTCAACGCCAATGGCCACACCACGCAACACATCTTCGCCCGACAAAGCGTGACGCTCGGCGGCGGCTAGCAAAGCCGGCACAATGACCACGCCAGCATGCACAGGGCCACCTTCATAAGTGTCGTCGAAGTCTTCGCCGTGAGCCGCAATGCCGTTCACAAATGCAGCACCCTCAACCCCACACTTTTGCTCGAAACCGAAGACTGTGCAATTGCCTTCTTGCTCGAAAGCGCTAAGGGCTGCTTTCACATAAAACTCATGGCGTGCGGCAATGCAAATGCCAAGCACATCGGTGATCAATCGCTGGCCAACTTGTTGGCCAAGTGCCTCTTTCTCTGGGCAAGCATTGACAATGCCATGCGCCAATTGTTGGGCAACTGTCACGCTGGACGAGGTTTGTTCTTGTTTCATTTCGCAGACTTTCGACGATCCGAAATTTCTTTCCAAAGAGAGTAAGCCGACAAGGCTGCCGACAACCCTAACAAAATGGCAGACACCGTGTCAGTGACAAAAATGCTGTGATCTCCGCCAGAGATCAACAGACTGCGGCGGTAATTTGACTCCACCATGTAACCCAAAACCATGCCCAAGACCATGGGCAAAACGGGCAGCTTCAACAAGCGCATGACATAGCCCAACAAACCAATGAGCAACACCAAGCCACAGTCAAACAAACTCTGATGAATTGCGAAAACACCCGCCATGACCAAGGCCAAAATAAAGGCAATCAAATAGGGCTTGGGTCGATTGACCAGCCACATGCAGGGCGACAAGATCACGAGGCCAATGAGCAACATGGCAATGTTGGCAATCAACAAACCACCATAAAGACCGTAAACCACTTCAGGCGCTTTTTGGAACAGCATGGGGCCAGGCTGCAAACCATGAATCAAAAATCCGCCGAGCAAGATGGCGGCAGAGTTAGAGCCAGGAATGCCCAAACTGAGCAGCGGCACCAAGGCGGTTGCTGTGACCACGTTGTTGGCAGCTTCAGGTGCCGCCACACCCTCTGGCGAGCCCTTGCCAAATTCTTCTGGATGCTTAGACCAACGCTTGGCTTCTGTGTAAGCCATGAACGCAGCAACAGTACCGCCGGCACCCGGCGTCACACCTTCAAAAGTACCAATGGCAGCGCCAATGGCTTGGGGCTTGAACAACCGTTTGCTCATGGCCCAGTTGGGCAATTTCAAACGTGTTGAACCACTGCCGCCACGGGCCCATGGTGGCTCCCCAATTTGAACCAACATTTCTGTGACCGCAAACAAGCCCACCATGACCAAAATAGGTTTGACCCCATCGAGCAAGTCTTCTGATCCAAAGGTAAAGCGCTGAACACCCGAGACAGGATCGCTGCCGATGAAGGCAATCATCAAGCCCATGCACGCGGCAATCAAACCACGCAACAAAGAACCACCGGACAGGCCGGCAATGACAGACAAGCCCAAGATGCCCAAGGAGAAGTAAGCTGCTGGCGTGAAAGCGAGCGCAACTTGCGCCAAGCTTTCTGTGCACAGCACCAAGACCACTAAGCCAAATAAACCACCATAGAGACCTGACATCAAAGAAATGCCCAAGGCTTCGCCCGCTTGACCGCGCTTGGCCATTTCGTTGCCATCGATCACCGTGGCGGATGCAGAGTTGGTACCCGGGGTTCGAATCAAGATGGCAGGAATCGAGCCGCCGTATTCAGCGCCTACGTACACACTGGCCAACAAGACCAATGCATTGGTGGCTTCCATGCCAACCGTGAAAGGCAAGAGCAAGGCCATTGCAATAGAGGGCGAAATGCCAGGCAAGGCGCCGCCAAAGATCCCCCACAACACACCTGCAAACGCACACAAAATAACCCAGCCAGAGGCCAGGTTAGAAAGTGCTAACAAAAAACTTTCCATGATTTATTTTCCAATCCACTGTGACCACATACCCGTTGGCAAGTGAATTTCCAAGGCGTAGTCAAACGACAGCCACAAGGCGGGGCCGGTGATCAAAGCGCACCAAAGCAAAGTTTTGATTTGCCGAGCGCCACCAAAATAGGCCACAGCGGCCACCATGACGCCAATCGAGACAATGAAACCAAAAATAGTCACTAGCATCAAAAAGCCAAGCAACAGCGCCAACAAACCCATCGCCTTCCAGTGCGGATGCGCACTGCCACCAGGTTCGACTTCTTCTACTCCAGCACTTGCTTCAGCTTTTGATTTCAACCAAGACTTCATGAACAGCAAGGCCGAGGCCACGCACATCAGGTAGCCGATGCCAATGGGCACACCGGCAACGCCCACCGCATCGGCCAGCAAACTGTCTTCAATCAAACTGGCTTGGTACACATAGACGCTCGAGACGGCCATTCCAAGCAAGCCCGTTAAACGATCTGTTTGTTGGGCGTTCATTTAATCAGGCCCATCTCTTTAAAGTCTTGTGCTGTTTCTTGGGCAACCTCTTGAATAAACTTGCGTGCCGCTTCACGGCCCAGCAACATGGGCGTCAGGTGATCCTTGGTGTACTCGCTTTTGTACGCTGGCAACTCCAGCGCTTTGCGAGCTGCATCTTCCCAAGCTTTGGCAATATTGTCTGGCACACCCTTGGGGCTGGCCAAGCCTCTGAACTTGCGAATTACCACGTTGTAGCCTTGCTCTTTGGCTGTGGGCAACTGCGGTAAACCGGCCAAACGGTTTTCTGACAGCGTGGCCAACAACCGCACCTTGCCGGCCTCTAGTTGTCCTTGCAACTCTTGAATTTCACCAATGCCAATGTCGTAGGTGCCGTTCAATACACCAATCAATTGATCGCCGCCGCCTTCATGGCTAACGATGGGCACTTTGACGCCTGCAGCTCGCGCCAATTTTTCCATGCCAATGCGCTCTAGTGACGCTGGATTTGAAGCGCCCCAACGTGATTTTCCTGGATTGGCTTTGGCATGCGCCATCACATCTTGCAATGACTTGAAGGGTGAATCGGCGCGCGTGAAAATAACCTCAGGGTCAATGAAGACGATCAGCATCGGGTCTAAGCCGTCATAGCCCACAGAAGGCTTAGACAACAGCGTGGTTTGAATGTAAGTGGGCGTTGTGCCATAAAACATCGAGCCATCTGTTGGCCCTTTGGCCACATGCGCCACCGCTTTGGCACCACTGCCGCCGCGAATGTTTTCTACCGCCAAATTTGTTTTCATGATGGGCGAGATGAACTTGGCCAAGTCACGCAAAAACACATCGGAACCACCACCAGGGCTAGAGTGCGTCACCAAGGTCACTCGGTTGACGGGATAAGCCTGCGTGGTTTGTGCCACTGCACTGCTGAGGCCAACCATGACCATGCCCAATGCCAAGACGTTTTTCAAAACAAATTTGCGGTTCATGTGAGTCTCCGTTTGATGAAAAAATCCCGAGGTTTGCACCTTCGGGATTGGGGTTTTGCCAGCTTACTGGGTCAAGCTCTTGAGCAAGGCTTTCAAATCTTTTTGCGCTGCCAAGCTCATGCACAAGTTCCAAGC
>RFVJ01000191.1 GCA_009928125.1 Betaproteobacteria bacterium | reverse complement strand
GTGATGCGGGCATCGTCTGCGCGGCCCAGCACATTGGGCACCACCAAGGCGGCCAAGATGCCAATGATGGCCAAGACCACCATCAACTCAATCAAGGTAAAGCCGCGTTGTTTGCGTGCGGCTTGGTTGGAATTTTCGGGGGTCGATTTCATGGCGCAAAGTCTCTCTGCAATTTCTGACACTTCTCCATCATAATCGCCTCATGTTGCAAGTCCTACGCACCCCCACCAAATCCATGGCACCCGCACTGTGTGCCTTGGCTTTGGGTGCCTTGACGGCCTATGGCGCTGTCAGTTGGTTTTTGCAAATTCAAAGCCTGTCAGCACCCGTGTCGATGGCGCCTGTTGCGCAAAACAACACCGCCTTGACAAACATGCCTGTCGATTCAGGGCGCGTGGCGCAAGCCTTGGGCGCGCCCGCGCCAGCCGATGCACAAAGTGGCGCTGCTGCTGTGGCGTCACATCAGTGGGCCTTGCTGGGCGTGGTGGCTGGCGCCTCGGGCAAAGGCAGCGCTTTGTTGGCCGTGGATGGCCAAGCCCCCAAGGCCTATCTACCAGGTCAAGTGGTTGCGCCCGGTTGGGTCTTGCATTCGGTGGGCCACCGCTTGGCCCGCTTGGCGCCCGAAGGCCAAGCCGAAGCCAGCGTCACCCTCGAATTGCCCAAGGTGGGGCCGTAAACCTTCGTACGTGTCTGTGACATCTTGCGGCGTTTACTGCTGCAAGAACATGCGGTACACCGGGTTATGGGTTTCTTCCACGTACGGATAGCCCAAGGTGCTCAAGAATTTTTCAAACGCTTTGTCGTCTTTGTCGGGCACTTGCAAGCCCACCAAAATGCGGCCGTAATCGGCGCCTTGGTTGCGGTAGTGGAACAAGCTGATGTTCCAACCCGGCCGCATCAAATTCAAAAACTTCAGCAAGGCACCAGGGCGCTCTGGAAACACAAAGCGCATGAGGCGCTCGTTTTGCGCCAAGCTGGAGTGGCCACCCACCATGTGGCGAATGTGCTCTTTGGCCAAATCGTCATGCGTCAGATCAATGTTCTCAAAGCCATGCTTTTTGAAGTTGTTGGAAATCTTGGTGCTCTCGCCAGCGCCATGCGTGGTGAGGCCCACAAACACATGCGCTTTGGCGGCATCGCTGATGCGGTAGTTGAATTCGGTGACGTTGCGCGGGCCACCTGGCAAGTTGCCAATCAATTCGCAAAAGCGTTTGAAGCTGCCGCGTTCTTCCGGAATGGTGACCGCAAAAATGGCTTCACGTTCCTCACCCACTTCCGCGCGCTCGGCCACAAAACGCAAGCGGTCAAAGTTCATGTTGGCGCCACACAAAATGGCGGCATAGGTTTCGCCCTTGGTTTTGTGTTTGGCCACGTATTGCTTGATGGCGGCCACCGCCAGCGCACCTGCGGGTTCCACAATGGAGCGGGTGTCAACGAACACATCTTTGATGGCCGCACACACCGAGTCGGTGTCAACGGTCATGAAGGCATCCACCAAACCGCGCGTGACTCGGAAAGTTTCTTCGCCCACCAATTTCACGGCGGTGCCGTCCGAGAACAAACCCACATCGTCTAAGGTGACGCGCTTCTTGGCACCCACCGATTGAATCATGGCGTCGGAGTCGTTCATTTGCACGCCAATGATTTTGATTTCGGGGCGCACCGCCTTGATGTAATTGGCCACCCCAGAGATCAAGCCACCGCCGCCAATGGCCACAAACACCGCGTCCAAACGGCCTTGATGTTGGCGCAAGATTTCCATGGCGATGGTGCCTTGACCCGCAATCACTTCAGGATCGTCAAAGGGGTGCACAAAGGTCATGCCCATTTTTTTCTCAAGCGTGGCGGCATGCTTGAAGGCATCGGAGTAGCTGTCACCATTCAGCACCACTTCACCGCCCAATGCCCGCACCGCATCGATCTTCACTTGAGGTGTGGTGGTGGGCATCACGATGACGGCACGGCACCCCAATTTGCTGGCGCCCAAGGCCACGCCTTGGGCGTGGTTGCCGGCAGAGGCGCAAATCACGCCTTTCTTCAACTGCGCCGGCGTGAGGTGCGCCATCTTGTTGTAGGCACCGCGCAGCTTGAAACTGTGCACGGCTTGCTGGTCTTCGCGTTTGAGCAAGACCGTGTTGTGCAGACGTTCGCTGAGATTTTTGGCGATTTCAAGGTCTGACTCTGTGGCCACGTCGTAGACGCGCGCATTCAGGATTTTTTTCAGGTAATCGGCCGGTTTGAGGTTTTTCGCAGTCATCCCCGAATGATACGGGCGAAAAAAATGCCCCAAGCCTTGCGACTTGGGGCAAATCCACCTTTTCGGAGGGTGGAGGAGACAAAAGGTTCGGGCTTTTGGAGCGTTGATTCGTCTAAAAAAGCACGATTGTTCGAAATTTTACATAAAAAATGCTGCGGTGCAACACTTTTGCAAAAGCTTTACGATCGGACCCTGGAAAACAGTCAAACATCCGAAGCGAAAGAAGAATTCAACATGGAATGCACAGTCAGCTGGACCGGCGCAAGCGGCACGCGCTCAGGCATGGGTTTTGTGGCCGAAACCGGCAGTGGCCACGTCTTGATGATGGACGGCGCACCCGATGCAGCCAAGCCAGAAAACGGCGGCCAAAACTTGGCGCCTCGCCCCATGGAAACCGTGTTGGCAGGCACCGGAGGTTGCACCGCCTATGACGTGGTCTTGATTTTGAAACGCGGCCGACACGATGTGCGCGGCTGTTCTGTGAAGTTGACGTCTGAGCGCGCTGACACTGACCCCAAAGTCTTCACCAAAATTCACATGCATTTCACGGTCACTGGCAAAGGCATTCCTGCATCCGCCATCGAGCGTGCCGTGGCCATGAGCCACGACAAATATTGCTCGGCCAGCATCATGTTGGCCAAGACAGCCGACATCACCACCAGCTTTGACTTGGTTGAAGCTTGATTAAACGTGGTGCGCCACGGTGGTCATCACCTTGGCGGCTGCGCCCATCATGCGTTTGACAGGTTCGGGCAACTCCACAGCACCTGACTTTTGCGCCATGCGTGCATGGGCTACCTCGTCCGTTTTCATTTGGGCCACGATGGCTCTGGAGGCCAGATCATTGGCCGGCAGATGCGTCATGTGGCTGGCCAGATGGGCTTCTACTTGGTTTTCTGTTTCGACCACAAAGCCCAAGCTGAGCTTGTGTCGCCACCCAATTTGCCTGCGGCATAGCCAATGGCAAATGCGCCGGCATACCAAATTGGGTTCAGCAATGAAGGCCGGCTGTTGAGTTGTGCCAAGCGCTCGGCAGTCCAAGCCAAGTGATCGGTTTCTTCGCGGCAAGCGGCATCCAGCTTGGCGCGCAAAGCCGTGTTCTGGGTGGCCAAGGCTTGTCCCGTATAGAGCGCCTGTGCGCACACCTCGCCAACGTGGTTGACGCGCATCAGGGCGGCGGACAAAGACTTTTCTGCCTCCGTGAGCTCTGGCGTGGCGTCTTGTGCAGTCAGGGCGCCATCGTGTTGGGGCAAGAGCCTGGCAATTGGTTTGGGCGTAGGGCGCGCTGCGCGTGGGGTGGCAAACAGGGTTCGCAGGGCGCTGTCGGCGGCAAAAATCAAAGCATCGGCATTCATGGACGGAAGTTTAGCCCGCTTGTTGTTCTCAAGCAACAAAAGGCCGTACTTTGAATGGATATTCTTTGCGAATTGGCCAGACCTCTGGTGGAATACACACAACTTCCCTAACGGAGGTTGGCTCAGGGTTTCGGTGGTTTGCGAATCCGTAGACACTAGAACTGGGGCCCTTGTTAAACCTTGGAGAACTTCTCAAATGAAAAAATCCCTCGTAGCTTTGG
>RFVJ01000020.1 GCA_009928125.1 Betaproteobacteria bacterium | reverse complement strand
CGGCGGTGCGGGCAATGATGGACATCCCTTTGGGATATTCCAACTGGTCCATCGCTTCTTTGAGTTCGGCCCGGTCGTCGCCTTCAATGCGTCGGCTGACACCGCCGCCGCGAGGGTTGTTGGGCATCAGGACCACATAGCGGCCAGCCAAGCTGATGAAGGTGGTGAGCGCTGCCCCCTTGTTGCCACGCTCTTCCTTTTCAACTTGCACCAAGAGTTCTTGGCCTTCGCGAATCACATCGTTGATGCGTGCTTGGCTGACAGAAACACCTTCGGCGAAGTATTGGCGCGAGATTTCTTTGAAAGGCAAGAATCCGTGACGTTCTTCACCGTAGTCAACGAAGCAAGCTTCGAGCGAAGGCTCGACGCGCGTCACAACGGCTTTGTAAATGTTGCCTTTGCGTTGCTCGCGGCCTTCAATTTCAATTTCGTAGTCGAGGAGTTTTTGTCCATCGACGATGGCCAAGCGGCGTTCTTCAGCCTGCGTGGCGTTGATCAGCATCCGTTTCATGATGCATCCCTTCTTGATGTGTCAGCAATACCCACCCCGCCATGCATGGCGCTGGGGCCGGATCACCTGTTTAACAACCAGCTCTCAAGGAGCCAACGGTGCCGAGACTGACGTTCGAAACGAAGGGAATTGCCAAAAGAGTCCGACATTCAAGTGCGCAAATGAGTCGCAGGAATGTGGACAGGGGCGCGTGGAAGCGTCGAGGTTGTGGGCGGTCGCAGGCAATGGTGTCTCCAGTGGCGCAAACAGCCACTGCAGAAAAGACAGCAAAGATCCAAACAACACACTCATTTCGACTCAATCCGTTCAGTAGCTGAAAAGCTACTGAATAAAAATATTCCGTATCTGGGTTTCAAAGCATCGGTCCAACCAAAAAGGTGGTCTGCCACTGTTGGCCCTGGCCTTCAGTCTGCAGATTTCGCTCATGGCGGCATCGAACTTACGGCGTATGTGGGTGGAGAGTGAACTAAACTCCTGTCATCAGGAATCCATTTCCATTCAAATCAACCACTTACAGCACAACGCCGGTGAATCACATTATAGGGCCCCAAGCCTCCCATTCGAACACCTCCTTGGCTACAAATCCGGCTTTGGAAGTGAAATGGTTGACCGTGGACGAAGAGTCGGCGGGGCAGCGATTGGACAACTTTCTGATTCGTCACCTCAAAGGGGTGCCCAAAACGCACGTTTACCGGATCATTCGCAGCGGCGAAGTGAGGGTCAACAAGGGCCGCGCCTCGGCCGACACCCGAATTGAAGCCGGTGATGTGGTCCGGCTCCCGCCTGTTCGAATTTCAGACAAGGTGGCAGAAAAGGCGGCCAGACCGGCTCCTGGCAGAGAATTTCCACTGTTGTTAGAAGACGACGCTTTGATGGCCATCGACAAGCCTGCTGGTGTGGCGGTGCACGGTGGTTCGGGCGTTAGTTTTGGTGTGATTGAGCAATTGAGACAAGCCCGACCGCAGGCCAAGTTGCTGGAGTTGGTGCACCGCCTGGACCGGGAAACCAGCGGGATTTTGTTGGTCGCCAAGAAGCGAAGTGCCTTGAAACACATTCAAGATCAGTTTCGAGAGCGTGAAACTGGCAAGACCTACTTGGCGCTGGTTCAAGGAAATTGGCCAGAAAAGCTGAAAGTTATTGACAGTTTTCTGCTCAAATATTTGCTACCAGAGGGTGAGCGCCGTGTCCGTGTGACCGCAAGCGACGACCCCGACGGCATGCGCTCTATCACCTTGGTCAAAGTGGCACAGCGCTTGGAAGGCTGCACCCTGTTGGAAGTCACCATCAAAACCGGACGAACGCACCAGATTCGCGTGCATTTGGCCTCGCAAGGCCACCCCATTGCGGGCGATGACAAGTACGGTGACTTTGAATGGAACAAAGCCCTCAACAAGCAGGGATTGAAACGCATGTTCCTTCATGCTTGGCGTTTGGAATTCACCCACCCAGCCACGGGCAAGCGAATCACTTTGAAGTCGCCGCTGCCGCCCGAATTACAACTCTATGCAAATCATGTCAAATCAAAATCAACGCCCGCGGCAATTTGACCTGATCGCCTTTGATTGGGACGGCACCTTGTTTGACTCTACCGCCATCATCACGCGGTGCATCCAGCTTGCTGTGGTGGATGTGGGGGGCAAGGAGCCCACGCGGGAAGCGGCTTCCTATGTCATCGGCATGGCCTTGATGCAGGCTTTGGCCCATGCCGCCCCTGATGTGCCAGTGGAAAAGTACCCTCAATTGGGGGCGCGTTATCGCCACCATTACATGACCCATCAACATGATTTGGTGTTGTTTGACGGCGTTTTGGAGTTGCTGGCAGAACTGAAAGAGCGTCATCACTGGTTGACAGTCGCTACCGGAAAAAGCCGCAAGGGCTTGAATGAAGCCTTGCATGCCGTTGAGTTGAAGGGGGCCTTTGATGGCTCCAGGACAGCAGACGAAACAGCCGGCAAACCCAGCCCATTGATGCTTCAGGAGTTGATGCGTGAATTTGGCGTTGCGCCAGAGCGGACGCTGATGATTGGCGATACCACGCATGATTTGCAAATGGCTTTGAATGCGGGATGTGCCAGTGTGGGTGTGAGCTACGGTGCGCATGAGCCTTCAGCGTTTCATGATTTGAAACCACTGTTTGTGGCGCATTCGGTGCCAGCCCTGCGTGATTGGTTGCTGGCGAATGCATGAGGCAAGTCCAAGTGCATGCGGCCCCAGGTATGTTGATTTGACAAGAGATATTTCATGAGCGAAGCAATTCCTTTGTGTCATTCCAAGGACTTGGTCGACAGTGGCTTGGCTGTGCCCTTTGATGTGATCTACGGCGGACAAACCTGCCGTGCTTTTGCCATTCGCTTTAAGGGGCAGGTGTACGCCTATCTCAATCGTTGCAGTCATGTTGCCATGGAGATGGATTACCAGCCCAATCGCTTCTTCGATGGCTCTGGACAGTTTTTAATATGCGCAACCCATGGTGCGATGTACCGACCAGACTCTGGCGCCTGTGCAAGCGGGCCTTGCAATCGGGGATTGATTCCAATCACCCTGACCGAGCAAGGCGGTGTGGTTCACTGGCATACTGATTTCAATTTAAAACCATTTAATTTCTCATGAGTACTGAACATTCTGAAACCGTCGGTGCATCGCCTGCACCTGTAGACAATGGCCCTCGGCCAGCCAGCCCTGCTGATTCAACGCCGCCCCCCCATTCTTGGGAGCGCCAGATGCTTTCTGATCTGGTTCAAGCCAATTTGAAAGAGCAACAAGCTGCCCGTCGCTGGAAGATGGGTTTGCGCTTGGCTTGGCTGTTGTTTTGGGTGGTCGTTTTGTGGCAAATCTTTTCTCACAATCAAACGGCGACCAACATCACCACGCCGCATACCGCCTTGGTCAACATCAAAGGTGAAATTGCCGATGGGGCAGATGCCAGTGCCGAGAATGTGGTGGCCGCAATGCGCGCGGCCTTGGAAGACACGGGCTCGCAAGGCTTGATTTTGTTGATCAACTCACCTGGCGGAAGTCCTGTGCAGGCGGGCATCATCAACGATGAAATTGTTCGTCTGAAGGCTTTGCACAAGAAGCCCATTTATGCCGTGGTCGAGGAGTCCTGTGCCTCTGCGGCGTATTACATTGCAGCTGCAACCGACAAAATTTATGTCGACAAGGCCAGCATTGTGGGCAGCATTGGCGTCTTGATGGATGGTTTTGGATTTACGGGTTTGATGGACAAATTGGGCGTTGAAAGACGCCTCATGACAGCAGGTGAAAACAAAGGTTTTTTAGATCCCTTTAGCCCGCAGACAGACGCGCAACGAAAGCATGCGCAGTCCATGTTGAATCACATTCACAGTCAATTCATTGCGGTGGTCAAGAAGGGCCGAGGCGATCGATTGAAAGAAACCCCTGAAATGTTCAGCGGCCTGTTCTGGACGGGTCAACAAGCTGTTGAATTGGGTTTGGCCGATGAGTTGGCAAGTCTTGATCAAGTTGCAAGAGACGTGGTCAAGGCAGAGGAGTTGGTCGACTACTCTCGCCGCGACAATGTGGCCGAGCGTCTGGTCAAACGCTTTGGTGCCGCAATGGGCGAAGGTGCTTGGCGTGCCATGCGCGCCAGTAGCCCCATTCGTTGATTTTTTTGAACGCCGGCTTTCAATTGCCGATGGCAAATACGGCGGGCGTTTGATTGTTCAGCCCCTCGGGCAATTGACCTGCGGCCCATTTTCGCCAATGCTGAACCGCTGCACTGCGGTGTGTTGCATCGGGTAAGGTGATGCCACTGCTGAATGCCAGGCGCGTATGGCCTTGTAGGGTTTGCACCAGCGCAGTCCAAAGCAAGGCGTTGCGATAAGGCGTCTCTATGAACAACTGTGTTTGTCCCGTCTTGTGTGCAAGCAGTTCTAATTCTTTGATGCGGCGACTGCGTTCTTGTGCATCCTGAGGCAGGTACCCCACGAAGGCAAAGTTTTGACCATTCATGCCGCTGCTGGCCAAAGCCAACAACAGAGACACAGGACCCACCAAGGCCACGACTTGGATGCCGAGGTCGTGGGCAGCGCGTACCACGGAGCTGCCAGGATCTGCAACCGCTGGCATGCCGGCTTCACTCACCAATCCCATGTCATGGCCCTGCATGGCCATGGTCAGCAAGGGCTTGGCATCAAAGCCACCTTGGTGATCGCCTTTCTTATGAATTTCCCTTGGTAACTCGGTGATTACATGAGATTGAATGGGCGCTGAAAGCGGGCAGCTTGCGTCAATGCGCTTGAGATAAGCGCGCGTTGTTTTGGCGTTTTCACAAATCCAGTGGGTGATGTGGGCGGCAGTTTGCATCGTGCCCATTGGCATGACACTTTCAAGCGCGGCTTCTTGTTTGCAAGCAAAGTCCAAAGGCGCAGGCACCAAATAAAGTTTGCCCAAATTGGCGCCTTGAGGTGTCATAGCAATTTCACGCCAGCAGCGCTGAGCATGTGACAAGTTCGGATCAAAGGAAGTCCTACCAATGCGGTTGGGTCGTCGTTGTCGATGGCGGCCAACAAGGCAATGCCAAGGCCTTCGCTTTTGGCGCTGCCGGCGCAATCGTAGGGTTCTTCTGCCATCAAATAAGCTTCAATTTCTGCGTCCGTCAAATCTCTGAAGGTCACTTTCACGGCGGCCAAGTCCGTTTGCTCAAAACCAGTGGCCAAGCAAACGACGGACAGTGCCGTTTGAAAAATGACGGTTTTACCGCGCATGCGTTGCAATTGCTTCACCGCATTGGCGTGATTGCCGGGTTTGCCAAGGGGCAGGCCTTCGAGGTCGGCCACTTGATCGGAGCCAATCACGACAGCCTCTGGATTTTGGCTGGCAACCGCCCGTGCTTTGGCCAGTGCCAAACGCAGCGCCAAATCTCTGGGCGTTTCGTTGCTCAAGGGGGTTTCGTCCACCTCAGGGGCTGCAACCTCAAAGGGAATTTTCAAGCGGGAGAGCAATTCCTTGCGATAGCGCGAACTGGAACCCAAGATCAATGTGCGACTTGAGGCGGAGGTCGGAAGGGTTGAATTGTCTTTGGACATGGCTCAATTCTCTTACACTGCGGCCATGGATAAAAAAATTGATTTGAAACACCTCAACGTCAAGGCCTTTGCACGGGATGGCATGCGTGCGCAAGGTGAAGCAAATTGGGTGGATTTTGAGCGCTTATCAGACTTGGCTTGGTCTGGCGAAGGGCAAAATGCGCTCAGTTCGCAGGTTTCTTGGTCGATCACTGGAGAAATGGTCCCCGTTACAGGCGGGGATGCGCAAATCTGCTTGCATTTGTCGGCGGAGGTCAGTTTGCCTATGCAGTGTCAGCGATGCATGGGGCCCGTGGTGGTCGACGTGTTTTCAGATCAATCCTTCCGATTTGTGGCCGATGAAGCCACGGCTGAGGCCGAAGACGATGAATCAGAAGAGGATTTGCTGGTTTTGACCCCTGAACTGGACGTTCTGGCCTTGATTGAGGATGAATTGATCATGTCGGTGCCCATCGTCCCCAAACATGAGATTTGCCCGGATTCAGTGACGCTTTCGGCTGCCGATGAGGCTTTTGAGGAGGCTTTGGCAGCCAAACCCAATCCATTTGCGGCCTTGGCCCAGTTGAAACAAAAACCACACTGAGGCTCTAGGATGGCTCGAAAGATTGGGCTATAATCAGCGGCTTCGCGTCTTTCGGTGATGCGAGTTCACCACTTAACCCAAAGCTGCGTTGCAAAAATTACGCTGCTTACAACGCTTCTAAGGAGCCATCATGGCTGTTCAACAAAACAAAAAGTCACCTTCTAAACGTGGCATGCACCGTTCGCACAATGCTTTGAATGTGCCTGGTATTGCTGTCGAGCCCACAACCGGCGAAACACATTTGCGTCACCACATCAGCCCCAACGGGTTTTACCGTGGTCGCCAAGTATTGAAGAACAAGTCAGAAGCCTAACTGACACCAGAAACAAGGGCCCGATGCTACATTCAAGGTAGCCTCGGGCCTTTGTTTTTGTGCAATCAAAAAGCATGTCCTCCAAAGAAACCTTCACGCTGGCTGTCGACTGCATGGGCGGGGATCATGGCCCCCGCATCACTTTGCCGGCGTGCCGTCACTTTCTCGCAAAACATCCTTCAGCCCGGCTTTTGTTGGTGGGGCAGCCAGGGGCTTTGGCCGAATTTCAGCACGAGCGTGTTGACATCGTAGCGGCCTCCGAAGTGGTGGGAATGGACGACCCCGTTGAGGTGGCGTTGCGGCGCAAAAAAGATTCGTCAATGCGCGTGGCCATCGAGCAAGTCAAGTCTGGCGCCGCTGACGCTGCCGTGTCGGCGGGTAATACGGGTGCTTTGATGGCCATCGCCCGCTATGTTCTGAAAACAATGGACGGCATCGACAGACCGGCCATCGCTGGGCAAATGCCCAATTTCAAAGGTGGTGGCACCACCATGTTGGATTTGGGTGCCAATGTCGATTGTGCGCCCGAGCATCTGCTGCAGTTTGCAGTCATGGGTTCTGCCTTGGTGTCTGTCCTGCAGGACAATGAAAGCCCCAGTGTGGGCTTGTTGAACATAGGCGAAGAAGCCATTAAAGGCAACGAAATCATCAAAAAAACAGGTGAACTGCTCCGATCTGCTGGTAACTCCGGCGATTTGAACTTTTATGGCAACGTCGAAGGAAATGATATTTTCAAGGGTACCGTCGACATCGTGGTGTGTGATGGGTTTGTAGGGAATGTGGCTCTAAAAACCAGCGAAGGCTTGGCCACCATGATGGGTGGTTTCTTGAAATCTGAGTTTTCTCGCAATATCTTCACCAAAATTGCCGCTATTTTTGCTTATCCTGTTCTAAATTCGTTTAAAAACAGGGTTGACCATCGTCGCTACAACGGCGCCGCCTTGTTGGGCTTGCGTGGATTGGTTTTCAAAAGTCATGGCTCAGCCGACGAGTTGGCTTTCGAAACGGCACTCAACCGAGCGTATGATGCGGCTAGACATCAACTGCTCAGCCGTGTTGCGGCCCGAATTGCTCACGCAGCCCCTTTGCTGGCGCTGCAAGGCACCTCATCTGAGGATTCGGCGCACTCGGCCGCTACCGAATGACCATCTATTCACGCATATCAGGCACAGGCAGCTTCCTGCCCCCAAGGCGATTGACCAATGCCGATTTGGTGGCCGAATTGGCCGCTCAAGGCATTGAAAGCTCAGACGAGTGGATCGTTGAGCGAACAGGCATCCGAGCTCGGCATTTTGTTGACGCTGGCGTTGGCAGCAGTGATCTGGGTGCGGAGGCCGCACGCAGAGCCATGGCGGCGGCGGGTTGTCAAGCGTCAGACATCGATTTGATCATCGTCGCCACCTCCACGCCAGACATGGTGTTTCCTTCTACGGCCGCGTTGCTTCAAAACAAATTAGGCATTGCAGGCTGCCCCGTGTTTGATGTTCAAGCGGTTTGCAGTGGCTTTATCTATGCCATGACCGTGGCCGATGCCATGATTCAAACTGGTACGGCCAAACGTGCCTTGGTCATTGGTGCCGAAGTCTTCAGCCGCATTCTGGATTTCAAAGACCGCACCACCTGTGTCTTGTTCGGGGACGGCGCCGGTGCCGTTGTGTTGGAAGCCTCTGAGACACCTGGCATCTTGGCCACAGACATCCATGCCGATGGTCAATATTCCGATATTTTGTGCGTCCCTGGCCACGTGTCGGGTGGCGCCATTTTGGGTGATCCTGTTTTGAAGATGGACGGTCAAGCGGTCTTCAAGTTGGCCGTTGGCGTGCTGGAAGAAACCGCGCGTACCTCCCTTGTCAAAGCGGGTCTGAACGATTCGGACATTGACTGGCTCATTCCGCACCAAGCCAACATTCGCATCATGCAAAGCACGGCTCGCAAACTGAAGATGCCGATGGACAAAGTCATTGTCACGGTCGATCAGCACGGCAATACGTCTGCTGCATCCATTCCGCTGGCGCTGGACCATGGGGTTCGTTCTGGACAAATTTCCAAAGGTCAAACCTTGATGCTGGAAGGCGTGGGTGGTGGTTTTACCTGGGGATCTGTCCTCTTAAAATATTGATAAATCTGTAAAGACATCATGAGTGCTTTTGCTTTCGTTTTCCCGGGTCAAGGCTCACAGTCCGTGGGCATGTTGGACGCATGGGGCGATCATCCCGTTGTGAAGGAAACCCTGCAAGAGGCGTCCGATGCCATGGGCGAGGATTTGGGTGCGCTGATTCACAACGGTCCCAAGGAAGCTCTGGGCCTGACCACCAACACACAGCCGGTGATGTTGGTTTCTGCCATTGCAGCTTACCGTGCCTGGTTGGCCGAAGGTGGCGCCAAACCCCTTGCCGTGGCGGGTCATTCTTTGGGTGAGTATTCTGCATGGGTCGCTTCTGGCGTTTTGACCTTGGCACAAGCCGCACCTCTGGTGCGATTCCGTGCGGCTGCCATGCAAGATGCCGTGGCCGTTGGTGCAGGTGCGATGGCGGCGGTCTTGGGCTTGGAAGCTGCCAAGGTCATTGAAGCTTGCGCTCAAGCCCAAGCCACTTTCCCTGTAGGCAGTGGCGAAGTGGTTGAAGCCGTGAACTTCAACGATCCCGGTCAAACGGTGATTGCGGGCAGCAAGGCTGCTGTCGAAAAAGCGTGTGAAGTTTTGAAAACGATGGGTGCCAAACGCGCACTCAATTTGCCTGTGTCTGCCCCTTTCCACTCCAGCCTGATGAAGCCTGCAGCTGAAAAGCTGAAAGAAAAGCTGGCGGCAACCACATTTTCTGCACCTCAAATTCCGGTCATCAACAACATTGATGTCACGGTGGAATCCGATGCAGATCGAATTCGCGATGCGCTGTATCGACAAGCGTTTGGACCTGTTCGTTGGGTCGAATGCATTCGAGCCATCAAGGCCAAAGGCATTACCACCGTGGTGGAGTGCGGTCCTGGCAAGGTTTTGGCGGGCTTGGTCAAGCGCATTGACCCTGACATGACGGGCTTGCCCTTGTTCGATCCAGCCTCTTTGGCAGAAGTCAAAGGAGCTTTGGCATGAGCACCACCACCACAGAATTCAAAGGCCAAGTGGCATTGGTCACGGGTGCTTCTCGCGGCATTGGTGCGGCCATTGCTTTGGAATTGGCCCAACAAGGCTTGAAAGTGATTGGTACGGCCACCTCAGACGAGGGCGCCGCGCGCATTTCAGCTGCATTGGCGGCCTTTCCTGGCTGCCGTGGGGCCAATTTGAATGTGAATGACGCCGCAGCAGGCGAAGCCCTGATCGACGACATCGTCAAATCCCAAGGTGGGCTGCATGTGTTGGTCAACAATGCGGGCATCACCCGTGACACATTGGCCATGCGCATGAAGGATGACGATTGGGATGCCGTGTTAGACACCAATTTGAAGGCCGTTTTTCGCATGAGCCGTGCGGCCATTCGCCCCATGATGAAGCAGCGATATGGCCGAATCATCAGCATTACCAGCGTGGTGGGGGCCTCTGGCAACCCTGGACAAGCCAATTACGCGGCTGCCAAAGCTGGCGTGGCAGGCATGACGCGCGCTTTGGCGCGAGAGTTGGGCAGCCGAAACATCACGGTCAATTGCGTGGCGCCAGGCTTTATTGCCACCGACATGACGGCTGCGCTGCCAGAAGCACAGCATCAAGCCCTGATGGCTCAAATTCCATTGGGTAAACTAGGGGCGCCTGAGGACATTGCGCATGCGGTGTCTTATTTGGCCAGCCCCCAGGCAGCTTACGTTACGGGTCAGGAACTGCATGTCAATGGCGGCATGCACATGTCCTGATAAAATCTATTTTTTCCACAACCCTCAGAGGGAACCATGAGCGATATCGAAGCACGTGTCAAAAAAATCATTGCTGAACAACTCGGCGTTGAAGAGTCACAAGTCACACCAGAGAAAGCATTCGTTGCCGACCTGGGCGCAGACTCACTGGACACAGTTGAGCTGGTAATGGCCTTAGAAGACGAATTTGGCATTGAAATTCCAGACGAAGACGCAGAAAAGATCACCACCGTGAAAGCGGCGATCGATTACGCCCAAAGCAAAAAGGCTTGATCTGAGATGACCCGTCGTCGCGTCGTTGTCACGGGCCTGGGTTGTATCAGCCCCGTTGGAAACACGGTGGCAGACGCATGGGCCAATCTCTTGGCAGGCCAATCAGGGATTGGTCTGATCACGCAATTTGACACCTCTGCTTTTTCTTGCCGCATCGCAGGTGAAGTAAAGGGTTTCAATTTGGAACAGTACATCAGCGCCAAAGAAGCGCGCACGATGGACACCTTCATTCATTACGGCATTGCTGCGGCGGTACAAGCTGTAGAAGATGCGGGCTTGCCTACGGGCGATGCCCTGGACGATGAATTGGCCACCCGCATTGCTTGCGTGATTGGCTCTGGCATTGGTGGTTTGCCCATGATTGAGCAAACCCATGTCGAGTACACCGCTCGAGGTCCGCGCCGAATTTCTCCATTTTTTGTGCCAGCTTCGATCATCAACATGATTGCTGGCCATGTCTCCATGCGTTTTGGTTTCAAAGGCCCCAATTTGGCTGTTGTGACCGCATGCACCACCGGTCTCCACTGCATTGGCGAAGCCAGTCGCATGATTGAGTATGGTGACGCAGACGTTGTGGTTGCAGGTGGTTCTGAGGCCACCATTTCACCCTTGGGCCTCGGTGGCTTTGCGGCCATGCGTGCATTGTCTACCCGCAATGACGATCCTGCAGCGGCCTCCCGGCCATGGGACAAAGACCGCGACGGTTTTGTCTTGGGCGAAGGCGCGGGTGTCATGGTCCTAGAAGAATATGAGCATGCCAAAGCCCGTGGCGCCAAAATTTATGCTGAAGTTTCAGGCTATGGCATGAGTGCTGATGCGGGCCACATGACCGCTCCTAGCATGGATGGCCCCCGCCGTGCCATGGTTTCGGCCATGCGCAATGCCGGCATCAATGCAGATCAAGTCAATTACTTGAACGCACACGGAACTTCGACACCTTTGGGTGATGTGAATGAAACCAACGCCATCAAGGCGGCTTTGGGTGATCATGCCAAGAAAACTGTGGTCAGTTCGACCAAGTCCATGACAGGTCACCTGTTGGGCGGTGCGGGTGGCATTGAAAGTATTTTCACGGTGTTGGCATTGCATCATCAAAAAGTACCCCCCACCATCAATCTCGACAACCAAGATCCTGAATGTGATTTGGATTACTGCGCCAACACCGCACGCGATGTCAAGATTGACTATGCACTGAAAAACAACTTTGGTTTCGGCGGCACCAACGGCAGTTTGGTTTTCCGTCGGATTTAATGCAGCTCAATTCCAACGCCCCATCGGTTGACTTTCCGGTGGGGCGTTTTTTCATGGGCATTTACTGGGTCTCTGCCCTGTCCGTCGTCACAGCGTGTGCTTTTGCCTGGGGTTTTTTGTTTGGCGACTTTCAAGGTTGGCGCTTCAATTCATTGTTGCTTGTTTGGGCTTTCGCCACTTGCTTGTCACTGTGGACCGTGAGGCATGGTCAGTCGCCCTGCTGGTTGTCATGGGATGGCAACTCATGGCATGAGTTGCCCATCAACCCGCCCGTCTACTCGTCAGACAATGTGCTGGCGTGTGGCATTTCGGTTCACCTTGATCTGCAGCAGTCCATGTTGGTGTCTCTTCACAACTTGAATGGTTTTCGCAAATGGTTTTGGGTCAGCCAACAGTCATTTCCTGAGCGTTGGCATGGTTTTCGTTGCGCTGTATATTCGCGTTCCGAATGAAGTCTCTTTCGTTGAAAAATTTGGAGCCATCGTTTTCTATGAAATCATTGAATGCAAAACCATCAGGCGCTGGTGCGTTGTTTTTTTTGGCATGGGTCTGCGTTGTCAGTTTGCAAATGCCCTTGGTGGCCTCGGCGCAACCCACGGTCAGAGGCTTGCCAGACTTTACGGAGTTGGTTGAGCAGGTTGGGCCTTCGGTGGTCAATATTCGCACCCTTGAAAAAGTCCGTGCGCCATCTCAAAGCGGCGGCATGGACGATGAAACGCAGGATTTGTTGCGTCGCTTTTTTGGCATTCCCATCCCCAATGTGCCCAATGCACCCAACTCGCCTAGGCAGGCGCCCAGACAAGGTCGTACGCCCGTGCCTGAAGAATCACAACCAAGGGGCGTGGGCTCTGGTTTTGTTCTGACGTCCGATGGGTTCATCATGACCAATGCCCATGTCGTCGATGGCGCCGATGAGGTGTTGGTGACCTTGACAGACAAGCGAGAGTTCAAGGCCAAACTGATTGGTGCAGACAAGCGCACCGACGTTGCGGTGGTGAAAATTCAGGCGACAGGTTTGCCAGCTGTCAAAGTGGGGGATGTGTCGCGCCTTAAAGTAGGCGAGTGGGTGATGGCCATTGGTTCCCCATTTGGGCTCGACAACTCAGTGACGGCTGGCATTGTGAGTGCCAAGCAGCGTGATACGGGTGACTACTTGCCTTTCATTCAAACCGATGTGGCGATCAACCCGGGTAATTCAGGGGGCCCCTTGATCAACATGCGTGGTGAAGTGATTGGCATCAACAGTCAAATCTATTCCCGCTCAGGTGGTTTCATGGGCATTTCATTTGCCATCCCGATGGACGAGGCCATGCGGGTCAGTGAGCAGTTGCGGTCTAACGGGCGTGTCACGCGTGGCCGCATTGGTGTGCAAATTGAGCCTGTTACCAAGGAGTTGGCAGAGTCGATCGGATTGGGCAAGGCGCAAGGCGCGCTGATCAATCGCATTGAACCCGGTGCGCCCGCAGACAAAGCAGGTTTGGAAGCGGGCGATGTGATTCTCAAAATCGATGGCAAGCAAATCGAGAAGTCTGCAGACCTGCCTCGCTTGGTGGGCAACACAAAACCTGGTACCAAAAGTACGTTGACGGTGTTCAGACGTGGGGCAACCAAAGAGTTGAGCATCGTGATCGCTGAACTTGAGCCGGAGAAAGTGGCCAAACGCAGTTCAGAAACTGAAGAGAAGCCCAAAGCCACCGCATCAACGCAGGGCTTGGGTTTGGTTGTGACGGAACTGACCGATGCTCAGAAAGCAGAATTCAAAATCAAAGGTGGTGTTCGCGTTGAAAGTGTTCAAGATCAGGCCGCCAGAGCGGGGTTGAGAGAGGGTGATGTGATTTTGGCCATTGGCAATTTCGAAGTGACGCAGATGAAAGAATTTGAGGCTGCTGTTGCCAAAATCGACAAGAACGCTGCCGTCAGTGTGCTGTTTCGAAGGGGAGAGCTCACGCGGTTTGCCTTGATTCGGCCACTTCGCTGATCTTTTGAATGTCAAGAGTCCCTTTAGAACCACAGGGTTTTCCAGAATTTGAAAATATTTTTTAAGTTCGCATTCACTAACTTTTGAAGACTCTGTTTGTCAAAAATGGTTAAAATCTGAGCACTTGAATCAACATTCATGGCTAAAAAAGCAGGAGTGTGTTCACGATGTGGGATGTCCCACATCAGTCCACCGGTGATCCACAGAACACCCACAAGTTATTCATCACGGCCCATGCCAAATTGTGAATAACTTGTTGATAAGTTTTCTGTTGCGAGCTTGCAACGACCTGCAATGTGCGATTTTGAGGCTGTACGTGTCTGGCTTTTTGCCTACAATGAAGTCCCAACTATCGCAGTTGCCATTGATTGTTGGTTCAGGGCGCGTCCTCATTCGACGCGCCCTTTTTTCTTGTCTAGTCCTTTGAATCTCAAACACTTGTAGCTGGTCCTTGATGAATCACATCAGAAATTTCTCCATCATTGCGCACATCGATCATGGCAAATCGACACTTGCCGATCGACTGATTCAACGTTGCGGTGGTTTGCAAGAACGCGAAATGGAAGCTCAAGTTCTCGACTCCATGGACATCGAAAAAGAACGTGGCATTACCATCAAGGCGCAGACCGCATCGTTGCAATACAAAGCCAAAGACGGTCAAATTTACAACCTCAATTTGATTGATACGCCGGGTCACGTTGACTTCTCATATGAGGTTTCACGCTCCTTGTCGGCCTGTGAAGGGGCCTTGTTGGTGGTCGATGCAAGCCAAGGCGTGGAAGCGCAAACGGTCGCCAATTGTTACACCGCACTCGACCTGGGTGTGGAAGTGGTGCCTGTACTGAACAAGATGGATTTGCCCCAAGCAGATCCAGACAACGCGAAAGCGGAAGTCGAAGATGTGATTGGCATTGACGCCAGCGAGGCCATTCCGTGCTCTGCCAAAACGGGCATGGGCATCGAAGACATTCTGGAAGCCATCGTCGCCAAAATCCCAGCGCCTAAAGGCAATCCCAATGCGCCACTGCGCGCCATGATCGTCGACAGTTGGTTTGACACCTACGTCGGCGTGGTGATGCTGGTGCGTGTGGTCGATGGCCGCTTGGGCAAGGGTGAGCGTTTCAAGATGATGGCCACAGGGGCTGTGTATAACGCTGACACCATGGGTGTTTTCACACCTGCCAACGAACCGCGTGACAGCCTCGAAGCAGGCCAAGTGGGTTACATCATCGCTGGCATCAAAGAATTGCAAGCGGCCAAAGTGGGCGACACCATCACACTTGAAAAGAAGCTGCCCAACAATTTAGGACCTGCTGAACAAGCGCTTCCTGGCTTCAAAGAAATTCAGCCGCAAGTGTTTGCGGGTTTGTACCCCACCGAAGCCAATCAATACGACTCTTTGCGTGACGCTTTAGAGAAACTCAAACTCAACGATGCCTCTTTGCATTACGAGGCCGAAGTTTCTCAGGCCTTGGGATTCGGTTTTCGATGTGGCTTCTTGGGTTTGTTGCACATGGAAATTGTGCAAGAGCGATTGGAGCGGGAGTTTGACCAAGATTTGATCACCACAGCGCCCAGCGTGGTGTACGAAGTGGTCAAGGGCGATGGCGAAGTCATCATGGTCGAGAATCCCGCCAAAATGCCCGATCAGGGCAAGATGCAAGAGATCCGAGAACCAATCGTTACAGTGCATTTGTACATGCCCCAAGACTACGTGGGCCCGGTCATGACATTGGCCAATCAAAAACGGGGTGTTCAAATCAACATGGCTTATCACGGTCGCCAAGTCATGTTGACCTATGAAATGCCGCTGGGCGAGATCGTTTTGGACTTTTTTGACAAGTTGAAGTCTGTTTCGCGGGGTTATGCCTCGATGGACTATGAGTTCAAAGAGTACCGCGCATCGGATGTGGTGAAGGTCGATATCCTGCTGAACGGTGACAAGGTTGACGCTTTGTCGATCATTGTGCACCGCACCCAAGCCGCCTACCGAGGCCGAGCCGTGGTCGCCAAAATGCGTGAAATCATCAGCCGGCAAATGTTCGATGTGGCCATCCAGGCGGCCATTGGTGCCAACATCATTGCCCGTGAAACGGTCAAGGCGCTGCGCAAAAACGTGCTGGCCAAGTGTTATGGTGGCGACATCACCCGCAAACGCAAATTGCTCGAGAAGCAAAAGGCGGGTAAAAAGCGGATGAAACAAATTGGTTCGGTTGAGGTGCCTCAAGAGGCGTTCTTGGCCATCTTGCAGGTAGAAGATTGATGGAAGTTCTGACTGGATTTTTGCTGGCAGCTTTTTGTGGCTACGCCGGCTCTTGGTATTTTGGGTTGATCGAAGGCAATTTTGCCTTGCTCATGCTGATGGCGGTGGTCATCTCAGGCAGCTATTGGCTGGCTGAAAAATTCTATTTTTGGCCTCAGCGACTCAAAGCTGTCGAGCAACTTGACCGAGAAAAAGCAAAGCGCCACCAAGAACTTTCCAAGATGGGCATTGACCGTGTGGACACAGACACTGGAGAGGCACGCGACAGATTGCTCATGCAGCCTTGGTGGCTCGATTGGACGGCCGGCCTGTTTCCTGTCATTTTGGTGGTGTTTGTTTTGCGCTCCTTTTTATTTGAGCCATTCAAAATTCCATCGGGCTCCATGATCCCCACTCTGTGGGTCGGTGACTTGATTTTGGTGAACAAGTTTCACTATGGCATTCGCCTGCCTGTCGCCAACATCAAAATCACCCAGGGTACGCCTGTGGCGCGAGGTGATGTCATGGTTTTCAGGTACCCCCCACGCCCTAGCGTTGACTACATCAAGCGGGTTGTCGGCGTGCCGGGCGATGAAGTGGCTTATTTGAACAAAAAACTCAGCATCAATGGCAAGCCCGTGCCCACAGAAGCACTCCCTGAGTTTTTTGATGAGTCCGTGATGCGCTATTTCAAACAGGCACAAGAAAAGCTGGGCGACAAAGCGCACAATTTGATTGTGGACGATGAGCGTCCTGCGTTCATTCCCGGTGCCGATGACTTTGCATTCCGAGACCGTTGCAATTACACCGTGGAGGGTGTTGTTTGCAAAGTACCCGAAGGCCATTACTTCATGATGGGTGACAATCGCGATAATTCACTCGATTCTCGGTATTGGGGATTTGTGCCCGATGCCAACATTGTCGGCAAGGCATTTTTTGTGTGGATGAATTTTGGCAATTTGGGCCGCATCGGTTCCTTCAATTGATTCCACCCTCCGGCAAGATCAGGTTCCTCACATGTACTCATTGAACAGGTCAACAGTTTGAACGACGGTCTTATTCAATTGCAAATCCGCATGAACCACAACTTCAAAGACGTGGCTTTGCTTGAGCGCGCGGTCACGCATCGGAGTTATTCAGCTGATCACAATGAACGTCTGGAATTCTTGGGCGATTCTGTCTTGAATTTGGCAGTGGCGCATTTGCTGTTTGAGCAGTTACGCGATTTACCGGAAGGCGATTTGTCTCGTGTTCGTGCCAATTTGGTCAAGCAAGAAACCTTGCACCAACTGGCGCTCAAACTCGAAATTCCGGCCTGTTTGAAACTGGGTGAAGGTGAGCTGAAATCGGGGGGTCAACGCCGACCTTCTATTTTGGCCGATGCCTTGGAAGCCTTGATTGGCGCCGTTTTCTTGGATGCGGGTTACGAGGCTGCTGAAAAATGGGTGCATGCCTTGTTTCAAAATGTCGAAATCACGCCACAAATGCAGGCGGCGGCCAAGGATCCCAAAACAGAACTGCAAGAGTGGTTGCAAGGCCGTAAATTGCAGTTGCCTCAATACAGTGTGGTGGCCACCTCAGGTGCAGCCCATCGTCAAATTTTCGATGTTGCATGTGACATCCCCGAACTCAGTCTCTCTCAACATGGCAGCGGCCCCTCGCGACGTGCCGGTGAGCAAGCCGCGGCAGCAGCCATGCTTGAAATTTTGAAAGTCAAGGCACGCGGATGAACACAGAAACCAACCCCGCCCAACGTTGCGGTTTGGTGGCCATTGTGGGCAAGCCCAATGTGGGTAAATCAACGCTGCTCAACGCATTGGTCGGTCAAAAAATCAGCATCACCTCGCGCAAAGCGCAAACCACGCGCCACCGCATCACAGGCATTCGCACAGAGGGGGCGACGCAGTATGTGTTTGTTGACACCCCCGGGTTTCAAACCCGTCACAACACAGCTTTGAACAAGTCCTTGAACAAAACTGTCCTCGGCGCTGTGGGTGATGTGGATTTGGTTTTGTTTGTGGTTGAAGCGGGCATGTTCAATACCGCCGATGCCAAAGTGTTGGCATTGCTCAAGCCCAATGTCCCAGTTTTGTTGATTGCCAACAAGCTGGACGCCATTCACCGACGTGAAGACTTGGCGCCTTGGCTGAAAGAAATGCAAGAACGTCATCCGTTCACTGAGTTTGTACCCATGTCAGCCAAAAACGCCAAGGACATTGAGCGCTTGATGGGCTACTGCGAGAAGTACCTGCCCGAACAAGCCTGGTGGTATGCCGAAGACGAGCTGACCGATCGCAGCGAAAAGTTTTTGGCCAGCGAAATTGTTCGCGAAAAATTGTTTCGATTCACTGGGGACGAACTCCCGTACACCTCAACGGTGGTGGTCGACAAATTTGAAGAAGAGCCCAGCCGCTCTGCCAATCGCATGATTCGCATTGCGGCCACCATTGTGGTCGAGCGCGAAGGGCACAAAGCCATGGTGATTGGCGACAAGGGCGAACGCCTCAAACGCATCGGCACTGAAGCGCGACAAGAACTCGAAAAACTCATGGACGCCAAAGTGTTCATCGAGCTGTGGGTCAAAGTTCGTTCTGGTTGGGCCGATGACGAAGCGCGTGTTCGCTCCTTCGGTTACGAATGAAATGCGCAGGCCATGGCCGCAGTCTTGAAACGAATTTCGGATGAGCCGGCCTATGTGCTGCACCGCTACGATTGGAGTGAATCCAGTCTGATTCTCGAGGTTTTCACGCGGCATCACGGGCGCATTGCCTTGGTCGCCAAAGGTGCTAAGAAGCCCAGCTCTTCATTCCGTCCTGTTTTGTTACCGCTTCAGGCCATTCAAGTGACCTATGGCGGCGACGCAGACATTCGCACCTTGAAGTCGGCCGAGTGGGTGGGTGGCCACGTGATGCCAACTGGCGATGCCTTGCTCTCTGGCTATTACTTGAACGAACTGCTTCTTAAATTGTTGGCGCGAGAAGATCCTCACCCCTTGTTGTTCGATGCCTATGCAGCAACTGTTCGGGTCATGGCCACGGAACCTGGAGAATTGCTTCAAGCTTCATTGCGCGTGTTTGAGCTTTTGTTGCTGCGAGAAATTGGTTTGTTACCAAGCCTGAATTGCCAAACCCTCACCATGGCCGACTTGGACGAGACCCGAGACTATTGCTTGGTGCCAGAGGGTGGTTTGCGCTTGGCGCACCGCGATGATCGGCATGCATTGTCGGGCGCTCAGTGGTCGGCGCTTCAAAATGCCTTAGATGGGGCATCTGCTTTGACGGACACGCTTCGGTTGAGTTTGGACATGCTAACGCCACTTCGCACCCAACTTCGCACATTGCTCAATTACCATTGCGGTGTTGGCACCCTTCAGACACGTCAAATGATGATCGACATTCAAAGTTTGTGAGCCCCTCATGACCCTTCATTCCAAAACGGCACTGTCCGTCAACGTCAATAAAGTGGCCTTGCTTCGCAATTCGCGTCATTTGGGCATTCCCAGTGTCCTCAAAGCTGCGCAGATGTGTTTAGAGGCAGGGGCACAGGGCATCACGGTTCACCCCCGGCCCGACGAGCGCCACATTCGCGCCACAGACGTGGTGGAATTGGCTGAGTTGATGAAACGGTGGCCCGACAGAGAGTTCAACATCGAGGGAAATCCGTTTCACCAACTGATGGAATTTGTCAGGGCCTACCGGCCTCACCAAGTGACCTTCGTACCCGACAGCGAGGGCCAGTTCACCAGTGACCATGGGTGGTCCTTTCCAAAAGATGCAGCGCAACTCAAACCCTTGATTGATGAATGCAAGTCCTTGGGTGTCCGTGTGAGTTTGTTCATGGATCCAGAACCTTTGCAGATGCAAGCTGTACAACAAGTGGGTGCAGACCGCGTGGAACTCTACACAGAACCTTATGCCGCAAGCTTTGGATCGCCGGCCCATGCGGCTGTTTTAGAAACTTATGTGGCGACTGCCAAAGCTGCCATGGCACTGGGATTGGGCGTCAACGCTGGCCATGATTTGAACCAGGACAACTTACCAGCCTTTGCGCAAGCGGTGCCAGGCCTGCTGGAAGTTTCCATTGGTCATGCCTTGATTGCGGATGCTCTGGAAGTTGGCTATGCGGCCACTGTTCGAGGCTATTTGAAGGCCTTGGGCCGATAGCAGGCGACTTGCCATGATTTACGGCATTGGAACCGACCTGTGTGACGTGAGGCGCATCAGGGCCAGCTTGGAAAAGCACGGGGATCGCTTTGCACAAAAAGTCTTGAGTGACGCTGAATTTGCCACCTACAAAGCAAGAGGTGCAAGGTGGCCCGAGCGAGCTGTCCGTTATGTGGCTACACGGTTTTCTGCCAAAGAGGCTTTCAGCAAAGCCATAGGCATGGGCATGCGCATGCCCA
>RFVJ01000190.1 GCA_009928125.1 Betaproteobacteria bacterium | reverse complement strand
AAGTGGCCATGGCCACTTTGAAGCCTTCGCCTGCTGCACCAATGCGTTTGGCATGGGGCACCAAGACGTTGTTGAAATGCAGTTTTGCCAAGGGGTGCGGCGCCACCACATCAATGCGCTCGGCAATTTCCAAACCCGGTGAGTGGGCGTCCACAATGAAAGCGCTGATGCCGCGGGCACCCGGCGCTTCACCTGTGCGTGCAAACACCACGTAAAAATCTGCAATGCCGCCGTTGGAAATCCAAGTCTTGAAACCATTCAAACGATAGCCTTCTGCAGTGTCGACGGCACTGCATTGCATCGCAGCCACGTCAGAGCCTGCATCAGGCTCGCTGAGTGCAAAAGCTGCCAGAGCCTCCCCTTTGGCGACACGCGGCAGGTACTCGGCTTGCTGTTCTGGCGTGCCTTTCAAGCTGATGGCGCCCGATCCCAAGCCTTGCATGGCAAACGCAAAATCAGCCAAACCGTGGTGCCAAGCCAGTTCTTCGCGCAACATGCAAATGGTGCGGGTGTCGATCACATCGGCAGCACCGCCATGCATCTGACCCGCAATGGCTGGTTTCAACCAGCCGCCTTGTCCCAAGGCTTTCACCAAACTCACACATTCGCGGTCAATGGCATCACGCGATTCGTCGTGGTCATGCAAGTCTGCAAACTGTTGGCGCGTCCAAGTTTGCAATTGGCTTTTGAAACTGCGGTGCGATTCATCAAAGAAGGGCCATGCCAAATGAGCCGCTGAATTCATGCTCAATCTCCTTCAAACACGGGCGTTTGCTTGGCCACAAAGGCGTGATAAGCCCGGTGAAAATCGTTGGTGGCCATGCAAATGGCTTGGGCCTGTGCCTCTGCCTCAATGGCCTCGTCCACCCCCATGTTCCACTCTTGTTGCAGCATCTTTTTGGTCATGCTGTTGGCAAAGGTGGGGCCCCTGACCAAGGCCTGCGCCATGGCTTGGGCTTCGGTCAACACCGTCTCAGGGGTGCACACACGGTTGTAAAAACCCCAGCGCTCTGCCTCTTCACCTGGCAAGCCACGGCCGGTGTACAACAATTCGGACGCACGCCCTTGCCCAATCACACGGGGCAACAATGCACAGGCCCCCATGTCGCAACCGGCCAAGCCCACTTTGTTGAACAAGAAATAGGTTTTGCTTCGCGCTGTGCCGTAGCGCATGTCAGAGGCCAACGCCAACAGTGCGCCAGCCCCCGCGCAAATGCCGTCAATGGCGGAAATGATGGGCTGAGGGCAGGCACGCATGGCCTTGACCAAATCGCCGGTCATGCGCGTAAACGTCAACAAGCCGGGCATGTCCAACTTGGTGAGGGGGCCAATGATTTCATGCACATCGCCGCCAGAGCAAAAGTTCCCGCCGGCACCGGTGACCACCACTGCATGGACATCGTCGGCATAAACCAATGCGCGAAACAAATCACGCATCTCTGCATACGATTCAAACGACAAGGGATTTTTGCGCTCAGGTCGATTGAGGGTGAGCGTGGCCACACCCTCCTTCACTTCAAACAGCACATGTTCCGCTTTGTAGTTGGCCAGCTTATTGCCATGGCGCGGCAACTGGTGCGGCTCGCCCGGTAAATATTTTTGACTCATGCCATCTCCTCCTGTTTTTGTAAATTCTTTTTCAGCGCACCCAACAAGGTGTACAGCTGTCGCTGTTGGTTGTCTGACAAGCCGGCAAACATGTCGGCCACCCAGGCTTCGTGTGCAACCGCCATGTCGGCAAATGCATCTCGCCCCGCCTTGGTCAATTTGACTGTGAACGAACGGCGATCGTTGGCCCCCACTTGTCGCAACACCAACTTTTCTTTTTCAAGCTGATCCACAATGGCCGTGATGTTGCCACCCGTCACCATCATGCGGCGTGACAATTCACCCATCGTGAGCCCCTCCGGATGACGCTCCAGTTGGGCCATCAAGTCAAAGCGCGGCAAGGTGATGTCAAAAGACTCTCGCAACTTTTGTCGAATCTTGTCTTCAACGCGCGTGGTGCAAGACAACAAACGCAGCCACAAACGCAATGAAGCGTGATGGTCGGCATGGGCTCTGAATTCATGATCGGCGTTTTGATGCAAATTCAACTCTTGTGCCATCACATCGTCTCCCCACCATCTACGGCAATCGATTGACCATTGACCGACGCAGCCGCATCGCTGCACAGCCACATCACGGCTTGTGCCACCTCTTCGGGCTGAATCATTCTTTTCTGGGGGTTGTGGGCCACCAATGCATCGCGCGCTTGCGCTTCGGTTTGCCCCGTTTTGGCCACAATGTTGGCCACGGACTCGCGCACGATGTCTGTCTCTGTGAAGCCAGGGCACACAGCATTCACGGTCACGCCTTTGCGTGCCAGCTCCAAGGCCAAACTGCGCGTGAGACCGATCACACCATGCTTGGCAGCGGCATACGCCGACACATAGGCAAAGCCTTTCAAACCAGCAGTGCTGGCCATGTTCACAATGCGGGCGGCATGGCCTTTGGCATGCGCTGCCAACAAGTCTGGCAATGCCGCTTGGATGCACAAATAGGTGCCCGTTAAATTCACGTTCAGCATGTGTTGCCAAAGTTGCAAATCGGTCTTGGCAAAAGGCTGGCTGAGTGCTTGGCCCGCATTGTTGATCAGCACGGTCACAGGGACAAACTCAGCGCCGCCCCTTCACGGGCAAACGCATGCGCAATGGCCGCGCCAATGCCTCGCCCTGCGCCCGTGATCCAAACGTGTCGCATCAATTCTCTCCTTTGGCCGCCGCGGGTGACGCACTCATGGCCGCCATGGCAGCAGCACGCTCAAAGTTGGTTTCCATTTGGCGCTTGCCCGACACATACGCTTTGTGCCAATTCAAATCGGTGTAACCAATGCGCGCGGCCTCTTGCATCGTCCAAGAGGGATTGGCCAAATGGGGGCGCGCCACCGCACACAAATCGGCACGGCCTGCAGCGATGATGCTGTTCACATGGTCCGCTTCTGAAATGGCGCCCACCGCAATGGTTCGCACGCCCGCTTCATTGCGAATGCGATCGGCAAACGGCGTTTGAAACATGCGGCCATAAACAGGCTTTTCGCGCTTGTCAACTTGACCTGAAGAGCAATCCACAAAATCCACACCGGCGGCTTTGAAGGCCTTGGCGATTTCGATTGCATCGTCGGGCGTGATGCCACCTTCGACCCAATCGTGCGCTGAAATGCGCACCGACATCGGCTTGTCTTGGGGCCATGCTTGGCGCATTGCAGTGAACACAGCCAACGGAAAGCGCAAACGATTGGCCAAGCTGCCGCCAAACGCATCGCTTCGGTGGTTGGTCAGCGGCGAAATGAAGCCCGACAGCAAGTAGCCGTGGGCACAATGCAATTCCAGCCAGTCAAACCCAGCCTTGGCACCCCGCTCTGCCGCAGCCACAAACGCTGCCAACACGGCATCCATGTCGGCTGGCGTCATTTCATGCGGCACTTGGCTCACGCCCTCCATGTAGGGCAAGGCCGAGGGCGCCATCAGCGGCCAGTTGTCGCCATCTCGCACGGCATCGTTCAAAGGCATGTCAATGCCATCCCATGCCCTGCGCGTCGATCCTTTGCGTCCTGCATGACCCAACTGCAAAGCGATCTTGGCATCCGACTGTGCATGGACAAAATTCACAATGCGCGTCCAAGCTTGTTGCTGTTCGTCATTCCACAAGCCAGGACAGCCCGGCGTGATGCGCCCCTCTGGCGTCACGCAAGTCATTTCAGTGAACACAATGGCGGCACCACCAACGGCACGCGCACCGTAATGCATCAAATGAAAATCGCCAGGAATCCCGTCGACCGCTGAATAGGTTGCCATGGGAGACACCATGACGCGGTTTTTCAGAGTCACGCCGCGCGCTTGCAAAGGCAAGAACATGGG
>RFVJ01000189.1 GCA_009928125.1 Betaproteobacteria bacterium | reverse complement strand
CGGTGTTGGCCACCCGTGCACCCAATGGCAACGGTGATGTAGTTGCGGTGGTCTTTTTCAAGCGCAGGCAACCATTGGTCTAAAAAACTTTCAATTTGACTTTGCATCAAATTGACTTCGGCATAGCTTTGCAAAAACTGTTGCACAGGCGCGTCTTTGCCCGACATGGGGCGCAGCTCGGACTCGTAGTGCGGATTGGGCAACATGCGCACGTCGAACACGTAATCGGCATCGAGTGGAATGCCACGCTTGAAAGCAAAGGACTCAAAGACCAAGGTGAGTTTGGCCGCGGGCGAGCTGACCAAAGACTTCACATAGCTTTGCAGCTGTGCGGCGCGCAGCAAGCTGGTGTCGATGATGTGCGCAGATTCGCGCAGGTTGGACAAAAGCTCGCGCTCGTATTCAATGGACTCGGTCAACGCGCGCTCACCTTCGGCTGCGTTTCTGCCAGACAGCGGGTGGCGACGACGGGTTTCCGAATAGCGACGCAACAAAGTGTCGGACGCGGCATCCAAGTAAATGGATGTGACTTGAAAACCCAAATTGCGAAGGACTTCCAATTGACCCGGCATCATGGGCAAAGAGGTGGCACTGCGCACATCAATGGCAATGGCCACGCGCTGTTCTTTTTGATCGCGCTCTAGTTCGGCAAAGGGAATGAGCAATTCGGGGGGCAGGTTGTCGACGCAATAAAAACCGGCATCTTCCAGCGCGTGCAAAGCCACGGACTTTCCGGAACCCGACATGCCAGTGATCAATACGATTTCCATGATGTCCAGACTTCAGAAATTCACTTGGTCAGCATTTCGCGTGCATGCGCCAAGGTGGTGGCCGAGAGTTTTTCGCCCCCCAGCATGCGGGCAATTTCAGTAACGCGTTGCTCGCCGGCAATGGGCGACACGCTGCTGCTCACGCCTTCTTTGCTGCTCGACTTGCTCACCAGCAAATGGTGGTCTGCGCAAGAAGCCACTTGCACGCCCAATTGCTTCATGAGGCGGCCAACCGTTTCGGCCACAGCGCCGCCGACACCCGAGTCGACCTCGTCAAAGATCAAGGTGCCCGCTTCGCCCAACTCGCTGGTGGTGACGGCAATGGCCAAGGCAATCCGCGAGAGTTCGCCGCCCGACGCCACCTTGCCTACAGGGCGAGGTGTGCTGCCAGCGTGACCGGCTACCAAAAACTGAATGTCTTCCAAGCCGTGCTGCGCCGCATCGTCTAATGCAATGAGGGCCACTTCAAATCGGCCGCCTTGCATGCCCAAGTTTTGCATGGCCAGCGTCACTGCTTTTGACAATTTGGGGGCTGCTTTTTTGCGTTGCTGCGACAGTTTTTGAGCCTCTGTTTGATAGGCCTGGCTGGCGGCTTTGGCTTGTGCTTCCAAACCCTCTAAATCGCTGGCAGCTTCCAAGGCGTTGAGCTCTTGTTTCCATCCTGCCAACAAGCCTGCGAGTTCTTCGGGGGGGCGTTTGTAGCGGCGTGCCAAGGACATCCACTGCGACATGCGCTGGTCCAGCGCGTTCAATCGATCGGGGTCTAAATCTGTTTTGCGCAAATAACTTTGCAGCGAATGCACTGCATCTTCGGCTTGGGCCAAACTTGACTGCAGCACTTCTGCAATGCTTTGAAATTCGGGCTCGACGTGGGCTTGATCTTGCAAATTGCTGATGGCTTGGGACAACAAAACAAGGGCGCCGCTGAAGCTGCCCATGCGCGCTGACTCGTCGCCATCCAAGGCGGCCAAAGCCGACTGGCCAGCATCGATCAGGGCTTGTGCATGCGACAGGCGCGTGTGCTGCGTGTTGAGCTCTTCCCATTCGTCCAAGGCGGGCGCCAGTTTGTCGAGTTCACCAATTTGCCAGGCCAAGCGCTCTTGCTCGCGGCTTAAGGAATCTTGTGCACTCTTGGCTTGTTGCACCGCTTGCTGGGCTTGCCGCCAAGTTTGCCAGGCAGTCTTGAGGGCATCGGTGCTGATGCCCGCATAGGCGTCAAGCAAGCCGCGCACTGCATCAGGGCGAGTAAGGCTTTGCCAGGCGTGTTGGCCATGAATGTCCAGCAGCATTTCGCCCAAGGCACGCAATTGCGTGGCGGTGGCTGGGCTGCCATTGACCCACGCGCGGCTTTTGCCTTGAGGGTCGACACTGCGCCGGAGCAGCAGGGTGTCGGCCACTTCAAAACCTGCCTCTTCAAGCACGGCATGCGCTTGTGGTGGACAGTCAAATTCAGCTGAGACTTCGCAACGGGCTGCGCCTTCGCGCACCACGCTTGCATCGGCACGTTCACCCAAGGCCAGTTGCAGCGCATCGATCAGGATGGATTTGCCAGCGCCCGTTTCGCCTGTGAGCACACTGAAGCCTTGCGACAGATCAAGGTCGAGTTGGCGCACGATGACAAAGTCGCGCAGGCTGATGTGACGCAGCGCCATGGCCTATGCGCCTCCTTCGTTCCAGTGCATTTTTTTGCGCAAGGTGTCAAAGTAGTTCCAGCCTTGAGGATGCAAAAACCGCACTTTGTGAATTGATTGTTCGACGGTAATTTGATCGCCCAACAACAGGCTGGCCAGTGACTGCATGTCAAAGTTGGCACTGGCGTCGCGGCCGGACACAATTTCAATGCTGATGTGCGAGGAGTCTGGCAACACGATGGGGCGGTTGGACAGGGTGTGCGGTGCAATAGGGGCGATGACCCAGCCACCCAAAGTGGGGTGCATGAGCGGGCCACCGGCCGACAAAGAATAAGCGGTAGAGCCTGTAGGCGTGGCCACAATGAGGCCGTCGGCGCGTTGCGTGGCCACAAAGCGGCCATCCACTTCAATGCGAAGTTCCACCATGCCTGAGGTGGCGCCGCGGTTGACCACCACGTCGTTCATGGCAAAGGTGTCAAACACACAATGTTTGTCGCGCCACACTTTGGCGTGCAGCATGCTGCGCTGTTCTTCTTCAAATTGGCCCAATAGCATGGGCTGAAGCGTTTGCTCAAACTGGCCCATGGGAATGTCGGTGATAAATCCCAAGCGACCTTGGTTGATGCCAATGAGCGGCAACCCGTATTGCGCCACTTGGCGGCCAATGCCCAGCATGGTACCGTCGCCACCAATCACCACGCCCAAATCGCACTGCTGGCCGATCTCGGCCGTTTTGAGGGTGGGGTAGAGGTTCAGGCCCAGGTGCTCGGCGGTGCCTTCCTCCAGCACCACCTCGGCGCCGATGCGGCTGATGAATTGGGCCACATCGTCTATCACCCGACGCGAGCTTTCCAAAGCCGCACCCGTGACCACAGCGTGGTACTTGCCGAAAAGTGCAACGTGACGAAATTTAGATTTCATTCTCAAATTACATCATTAAAATGACCGAATGCTAGATGATCGTGCCAAGTTATTGCTCAAAGCGCTGGTTGAACGCTACATTGCGGACGGCCAGCCTGTGGGATCCCGCACGCTGTCCAAGGCGTCTGGGCTTGAATTATCCCCTGCCACCATTCGCAATGTCATGTCCGACCTCGAGGAGCTGGGCCTGATTGCCAGCCCGCATACATCGGCTGGCAGGGTGCCCACCAATAGGGGTTATCGCCTATTTGTCGACACCATGTTGACGGTTCAGAAGGGCGAATTCCCCACCCAAAGGCTGGCGCCAGACCAGCCGCAAAAGGTGATCGCCAACGCGGCCAACCTGTTGTCCAGTTTGTCGCATTACGTCGGCGTTGTGATGGCACCCAAGCGCGCCTCAGTTTTCAGGCACATTGAGTTTTTGCGTTTGTCTGAAAAACGCGTGTTGCTGATCATTGTCTCGCCAGAAGGGGATGTGCAAAACCGCGTCATCTTTACCGAGTCCGACTACTCGCAAAGTCAGCTCATCGAAGCCTCCAATTATTTGAACGCCCATTACGCAGGCATGGCCATTGAGC
>RFVJ01000188.1 GCA_009928125.1 Betaproteobacteria bacterium | reverse complement strand
TTGCTCGTTGACGAGCGCCCTGAAGAAGTGACAGAGATGCAGCGCACCGTGCGCGGCGAAGTCATTGCGTCCACATTTGACGAACCTGCAGCGCGTCACGTGCACGTGGCCGAAATGGTCATTGAGCGCGCCAAGCGTTTGGTCGAACTCAAAAAAGACGTCGTCATCTTGCTCGACTCGATTACCCGTTTGGCCCGCGCTTACAACAATGTGGTGCCAAGCTCCGGCAAGGTCTTAACCGGTGGTGTGGACGCCAATGCGTTGCAACGTCCTAAGCGATTCTTCGGTGCAGCCCGAAACGTAGAAGAAGGCGGCAGCCTCACCATCATCGCCTGCGTCAGTTCATGTACAACATGGATGAAATTGAAGCCATGGAAATGGTGCTCAAGAGCATGAAAGCCACGAAGAGCAACGTCGAATTCTTCGACATGATGCGTCGCGGCGGCTAAAAAGTAGCCGTTACAGCCCCAAATCGGCATGCAAGTCATTGATTTCATGCCATAATCTCGGTTTTCGCGAAAAGTACCCTGGAATGGTCCACGGGCGGCTGTCGCAACTGAACTCAAGGAAAAGACCATGAAAGAAGGCATTCACCCCAACTACCGAGAAGTTTGCTTCTTGGATTTGTCTAACGGCTTCAAGTTCGTCACACGTTCTTGCGTCAATGCCAAAGAAACAGTGAAGATGGACGACGGCCGCGAATTGCCTTTGTTCAAGTTGGACACCTCCAGCGAATCACACCCCTTCTACACAGGCACACAAAAATCTGTGGACAACATGGGTGGTCGCGTTGAGAAATTCCGCAACCGTTTTGGCAAGAACAGCGTCGCCAAATAATCACCCCAACGCATCCATGCGTGAACCCTCAGGGCAGCCCGGGCAACCGGCCTGCCCTTGTTTTTTGCGGCTCTCAAATTGCGATGGTTTTCAAGCTGCGTCACTTTGATTCAAAGAGCTTCTCTGCTATCTTCTAAGTTGTGACTTTCAACGCTTCTGATACATCCTCCAACCCCGCCATCGTGGCGCAAAACGCTGTCAGGCGCTTGCCGAGATGGGTGCTGTTGACGTTTTGCTTGGCCTATGTGCTGCCGGGCTTTGTCGGCAGAACACCTTGGAAGGCCGATGACATGGAAGCTTTTGGTTACATGCTGCATCTGGCCCAAGCCTATGGGCCCGAATCGGTCTCTTGGTTAAAACCGAGCCTGCTAGAACAAGCCGACCCCCTCGCCGCTTTGTTGCCCTATTGGCTCGGTGCATGGAGCATTCAAATCATGCCCGCAGCCATTCCGATCGATTTGGCTGCCCGAATGCCTTTCATGGGCTTGCTGGCCTTGTCGCTAGCAGCCACCTGGTATGGTGTCTATGCATTGGCACGAACGCCCGCCGCTCAGCCTGTGACATTTGCGTTTGGTGGCGAAGCGCGTCCGGCGGATTACGCCAGGGCGATTGCCGATGGAGGTTTGTTGGCTTTGTTGGCTTGCTTGGGTTTGGCAAGGCTTTCACACGAAGCGACACCCGCACTGGCGCAATTGAGCTTTTCTGCTTTGCTCTTTTTTGCATTGGCCAACTTGCCTCGCAAACGCACAGGGGCTTGGGTCAGCTCGGCTCTGGCCATCGTGGGCATGGCGCTTTCAGGTGCGCCAGCGTTGGCCATGATCTTGGGTGTCGGCGGCGCCTTTGTGATGGCGCTTGACACGGGCAAGCCCAGCGCTTTGCGTGCTCGCAGTGTGGACGTGGCCTGGGTCTTGTTGATTTGTCTGGCCACTGCAGCCTTGGTCAGCGCGCTGGGTTTGTGGCGTTGGCGAGTGGCCTACTCGCACCTCGTAGAAATCAAATCGATGACGCGGTTGTTGCTTTGGTTTACTTGGCCAGCTTGGCCATTGGCCCTTTGGACACTTTGGCGTTGGCGCTTTCAACTCAAACACCTGACTGCCAATCCGCATTTGTCACTGCCACTTTGGTTTGTGACTGTCGCCATCTGCACAACATGGCTCTCGGGCCTCAGTGATCGCGCTTTGTTGCTCAGCTTGCCTGCCATGGCAACCTTGGCAGCCTTTGCTTTGCCAACGCTGCGTCGTAGCGTCAGTGCGTTTGTAGATTGGTTCACTTTGGTGTTTTTCAGCGTGGGGGCCTTGATCATTTGGGTTGTCTGGACCTCCATGCAAACCGGCGTGCCAGCGCAACCTGCCATCAATGTTGCGCGCCTGGCACCAGGCTTCACGCACGCCTTCTCAGGCCTTGCTTTTGCATGTGCTGTGATGGCCACGCTGGTCTGGGCCAGCTTGGTCAAATGGCGTGCAGGCCGTCACCGCGCCGCCATTTGGAAAAGCATGGCCCTGCCTGCAGGCGGCGCCATCTTGTGTTGGCTGTTGGTCATGACCTTGTGGTTGCCCCTCTTGAATTTTGCGCGCAGCTACGAGCCTTTGGTGCTCAAAGTTCGCGACATGATTGGCAGTCCGCATTGCGTTCATTACCACGGCCTGACCCGCGCACAAGGCGCCGCATTTGAGTTTCATGGCCAGTTCAAATTGCAGCCCAGCAACCAAGACGTTGGCAATTTAAATTCTCAATCTGCCTCCTGCGATTGGCTGATCGTTGACACGCAAGCGATGGGCACCTTGAAACAAGATGTCGACATGGGACCTTGGCAATACCAAGCCACTGTTCGTCGTCCCTCCGACAACAATGAAGACATTGTTTTGTACAAACGCACAGCACCCACCGTTGCCAAACCGTGAGCGCGTGTTGCTGAATGTTTGAAGCGCGCACCATCCTTCGCCATGCCGGCACGGTCCTGATCGGCCAATTGGCGGTGATGTCCTTTGGCATCGCCGATACGCTGATTGCGGGACGCTACGATGCTTCTGCCTTGGCCGCGCTGTCTGTGGGCTCCGCCATTTACATCAGCATTTATGTGGCACTGAATGGTCTGATGCAAGCCCTGCTACCTGTCTGGTCTGAACTCCGAGGTGCGGGTCAACGGGTGGCCTTGGGCCAATCGGTTCGGCAGGCTTTGTACCTTTGCTTCAGTGTCAGCCTGATTGGAACCCTGGCCCTTCTGTGGCCTGATCCTTGGTTAAATGCAACCCAAGTTCCACAGGCTTTACAAGCAGATGTTCGCGCCTATCTGCAAGTCTTGGCAGTCGCAGTGGGCCCTTCCCTTTTGTTTCGCATGTATGCCACCTTGAACCAAAGCTTGGGCATGCCTTGGAGGGTCACTGCCTTGCAAATTGCAGCGCTGTGCATCAAGGTCCCCCTGTCCATTTGGTTCACATTGGGCGGCTGGGGGTTGAACGCGCATGGCGTTGTCGGATGTGCCTGGGCTACGTTGCTTGTGAACACTTGGTTGCTGCTCATGGGCATTCACCACTTGCGCCATGACCCTGTCTACGCACCCTATCGCATTTGGCAGCCTTTAGAGGCTGTGCATTGGCCCACGCTTCGTCAATTTTTGCGCTTGGGTGTCCCCTCGGGTTTGGCCTTGATGGTCGAAGTCACCGCGTTCACGATGATGGCCTTGTTCATTTCGCGCCAGGGCGTGGTTGCAGCGGCCAGCCATCAAATCGCCACCAGTTTGGCCAGCCTGATGTACATGGTGCCCTTGGCTTTGGGGATTGCCAGCAGTGCCCGTGTCGGATTTTGGTTAGGCGCCAACCAAGCCCACCATGCTGAACAAGCGGCGCACACAGGCCTGAAAATTTGCGGGGGTTTGGCATTGCTTTGCGCTGGTACTCTGACATTGGGACGAGAGGCATTGGCCCACCTGTTTTCAGGCAATGCCGATGTCGCCATCGCGGCATCCAGCGTCCTTTTATGGGTGGCGCTGTACCACTTGGTGGATGCACTGCAAGCGGTTTGTGCTTTCATTTTGCGTTGCTACCGAATCACGCTGTTGCCTCTGGCCAT
>RFVJ01000187.1 GCA_009928125.1 Betaproteobacteria bacterium | reverse complement strand
TGCACCTGCCAAATCTAAACCGCTGATGGCCATCTTGGCATTGTCTCTGCTGTTGACGCCCGTGTGGTCACAGTTGCCCAACAGCGCGTCCAATTTACCCGCCTTGGGCGACGGTGCCGACATGACGCTTTCAGCAGAGCGCAAATTGGGCGATCGCATTGCGCGTGAGCTCTATCGCGATCCAGATTATTTGGAAGATCCCATTCTGGACGAGTATTTACACAACATTTGGCAACCCTTGGTCAAGGGCGCGCAAGCACGGGGCGAGATGTCGCCCGAATTGCAAGAGCGCTTTGCTTGGAAGATCTTGATTGGACGCGATCGGTCGGTCAACGCTTTTGCATTGCCGGGTGGTTATCTTGGCATTCATCTGGGTCTGATCAGCGTTGTCACCACCCGCGATGAGCTCGCCTCTGTCATGGCACACGAACTGAGTCACGTCACGCAACGACACATTTCAAGGTCCATGAGCGATCAGGCACGCATGACACCATGGCTCATCGGCGCCATGATTCTGGGCATGTTGGCTGCCAGCAAAAGCGCTCAAGGTGCGCAAGCCATGATTGTGGGCGGGCAAGCGATGGCGGCGCAATCACAGCTCAACTTTTCGCGCGACATGGAGCGCGAAGCCGATCGAATTGGTTACGGCGTGATGTCAGAGGCTGGTTTTGACACACAAGGCTTTGTCACCATGTTTGGCAAATTGCAGCAAGCCTCTGGTTTGAATGACAACGGCGCTTTTCCTTACTTGCGCAGTCACCCTCTCAGCAGTGAACGCATGGCAGACATGCAAGCACGCCAACAACTTCAGACACCGCGTGCCGCCAATCAAGAACAAGACGGGATTCAAGCCATGATGTCGGCAAGGGCGCGCGTGTTGTCACAACCCGGCGTTGATGCCTTGCGCGCGTGGGCTCAAGAAGCCAACGATGCCAGTGTCGCCAAACAGCCTACCGCCAAGCAGATGGGCATTTTGTACGGTGCCTGCTTGTCTTGGATGCAGCTGCGTGACATTGCGCAAGCACGTGCTTTGTTGCCGCGCTTGAGATTGGCAGCGGCCAAGCATGCGCCATCAGAGCGTTTGGTGCAGTTACTCGAGGCCGAACTGGCCTTCAAAGAAGATGACATGCGAGGCGTGCTGACCTCATTGCGGCATGTGAGCGCGCAAGCCAACACGGTGTGGCAACGACCCGAGTTGATTTTCATCACACAAGCCAGCGCACGCTTGCAAGTGTCTTCGCCCAACCCGGAGACATCGCAAATTTTGGCGCACGGCATCTCTGCGCTTCAGCGTTGGGTGCTTCAAAATGCGCAAGATGCACAAGCCTGGCAAGTGCTGGCAACGGCACTGGCTGCACAGGGACGCCCTTTGGCCTCGTTGAGGGCAGAAGGAGAAACGCAGTTGGCACGGATGGATTTTGGTGCTGCGGTGGATCGGTTCAGAGCGGCCCAAGATGCCTCTCGAAAAATGAATGCCGCTCAAGCAGATCACATCGAGGCATCCATTGTGGATGCACGATTGCGATTTGCCCAAAGCCTCTTGCGGGAGCAAATGCTAGAGCGCCAAGACAGGTGAGTTGACAAGGGCACTCAAGGTGCAGGGGATGGTGGGCAGACCCACAACGCATTGACAAATTGACACGTGAGTTTGCCGATGGCCTGAGGATGGGGATGACCGCTGAACATCCACCCTGCTGGTGTTTTTGTAAGTTCATAGCGGTCTCTGTAAATTTGCGGTGCATGGCCCACACGCTCGGGTAAAAAATAATCCACATCAAACACAATGCGCTGAGGCCACACTTGCCAATGGTGGATTTGTTTGACAGCGATGCCGAGATGGGGATCGATGCCAGACGCCTGGAGGGCATTTCGCAATTCGATGTTTTGTGAAGGTGTGTTTTTTCGCCACGCGTTTTGATGTTGCACAGATTCAGCATGTGCTTCATTGACGGTGGCCGCAATTCGCTCCATGGCACTGACAATGGTGAGCGTTTCTTCTGGGGTGATGACCCCATGCAATTGCATGGCTCTTTTTTCGTGCAGAAATGTCGAACCCAAATGTTGCACATCAGGGCATTGCCACCTTGGGCTGCACAACTGGCCAAAATGTCGGTGCGCAATAAATGGTCGGCTTCTGCTTTTTCAAAGCCGCAGAGGTTGTAGCGATTGTCGTGCGCTGCACAAGACGACTGCAGGTTGATGCCAAACATCACGTCGGGCACCACGCGGTCGAACATGGCGGTTCCACAACCTGACCCCAGTGCTTGGCCATCATCTCTGACGCCGTTGGTGGTGCCAGAGTCAAACTTTAAAAAATCAAAGAAGCCTTGTCCCCAGACCAGTTGGGTTTCGGCAATGCTGCAATTTTGCATGGTGTATTCCTTATGGGCATGCGATTAAAAATAATCAAAGACCAGGAAAGGGATGGGCGCAAGAACACCCACCACTTCAATCGCTGGATTGAGGGAACGTGTTTGTGAAAGTTGGAACTCGTTGGCTTCAGTTTCGCGCGCAAAGTGGGCTTGCAGGTCGACGGCTGGCTCTGTGACGATGCCCAAGCTGAAGAAGCCCCAAAGCAGCCAATGGGGTGACTCGATGGGGGCCTCGAGGGACAAGCCACCAAGGGCCGCAGGCCAAAAGTCCATTTGCAACACGCTTGAAGCATGAGTTGTTTTGTACATGATTTTTTCCTGTAGTGAGTACCAAAGCAGTACGCATGGCTGCATCTTAGGTTCTCATTGCAGTGTTGATGCCTGCATTGACTTGCAATACAAGCTTGCCGCCAAGTGCTTTCACAAAAAGCTATGATTCCGGTCCTCCTACAAAGACCTCATGGCTGGCATTCACATCACGGACATCGAAGCGGCGATCAATTACTGGCGCCAAAAAAACCCCTCCCCAGACGGGGTGGCTTTGCCTCGCGAGCTCAGAGCCTTGGCCGAGGTTTACGCCTTGATGGTCTATTACAAGGAGGACGAGGCCGACGAATTCACGCTGCCTCTGGCCGCTGCAGAAGCATGGCAAGCCTGGTACGCCTCGACACCCGACACGCCTTGCATTGCCATCTGTTCCACATCACAAGGCGACCCGCATTGCAAAGGTTGCGGCCGCAGTTTTGAAGAAGTTCAAATGTGGACTGAAATGAGCCCAGGCGAAAAGCGCAGCGTTTGGCGCCGCATCACTGTGGACGGCACCTCTTGGCGCTTCAATCGCTATGCAGAGCGGGCTGCAGAAGACCGGCACTTGGCGCGTGCCGCTGCAGAGGCCCAAGTGCCTTTGGGTTTCCATGGCTGATTTTTGTCAGCCTGCGTTTTTCAAACCTCTATTTCCAGCGCTGCACCTCTAAGTGCACGCTGTCTTGGCTGTTGCTCAAGGTGAGCTCGCCTTCTTGCACGGTGGCCTGAATTTGCATGCTGCGTTCGGCCAATTTGGCCAACGACTGGCTGGCTTCGGTCGGCACCCGCCACACTTGCAATTTGTCCATGCGCGAGAGTTTGCTTTCAATGCCGCGCCACCACACTTCTGCTGCATGGTTGAAGCAATAGACCATGACGGCATCTGACTTTTGGCACGCCTTGTTCAAGGGCTTGTCTTCGGGTTGCCCCACCTCAACCCACAAACGCGTTTGACCCGTGAAATCGCGCAAGGACAAATCGGGGTCATCGGGATCAGACAAGCCTGCGCCAAATGCCAACACACCATCGCCATTCAAATCGGTTTGCAATTTGTAGGCATTGAGGGACAAGGCCAACAAGCGAATCATCATGCGCTCGTCGGTTTCGCTGGGATGACGCGCTAAGGTGAGGGCGTGATCGGCGTAGTAACTGTGGTCAATGTCTGCAATGGAAAGATTGACTTTGTAGATGGTGGATTTAAGCGCCATGCGTGACTCGCTTAAACCCGCTGGGCCAGCTCAATGGCTTTGCCAAT
>RFVJ01000186.1 GCA_009928125.1 Betaproteobacteria bacterium | reverse complement strand
ATCGGGCGCACTGAAGGCGGCATTGTTTGCGCAGCATCACCCCGAGCGCATCGCCAAACTGGCCTTGGACGCTTTTGTATGGACCGGCGAAGGCAGCCCCACGTTGGCAGAGCGCAAGAAAAAACTGCCCGAGTTTTTGGCCAAAAACACACGCCCCATTGATCGCGCATTTGTGCACAGCATTTTCAACCGCGACCATGGGGCCTGTGCCGACGAGGCCACCAAAGATGCCTTTGCCGATGCCATCCTCACCCTGGACTCGGCCATGCCCACTGGCACGTATGTCGACATGTGCTCTAAGCTGCCCCTGATCGATCCCGCCAAAGTCACCTCGCCCACGCTCATCATGCGCGGTGAGTACGATGGCATTGCCAGCCTCGATGACCTGCTGAACTTCTACAAATTGCTGCCCAGCCGCAGCAAACAGTTCAGCATCATGGAGGGCATTTCACACGCCAGTTTCCAGCAGAAAAATTACCTCATGGTGTACCAAATTCTGCACAGCTTTTTTTCTCAACCCGAACCCACTTTCCGAGGTTAAATCATGAAGAAGCTTTTGAGCATTGTGTGCGCAGCCGCAGGCCTTTCTTTGTCTGCGGGATCTGCACTGGCCCAAACCTACCCCACCAAGCCCATCAAAATCATCGTGCCGTTTGGTCCCGGTGGCTTTACCGATGTGGTGGCGCGCATCTTGGGCGTCAAGCTGGGCGAAAGCCTGGGCCAATCGGTGGTGATTGAAAACAAACCGGGCGCAGGCTCCATGATTGGCACTGACCAAGTGGCCAAATCGGCACCCGATGGTCACACCTTGCTGATCGTGTCGTCCACGCACGTCATCAGCCCATGGATCTACAAAAGCGTGCCCTACGATCCCCTCAAAAGTTTTGCACCTGTCACCAAGCTGGTCGACTCGCCCTATGTGTTGTTGACCAACCCTAAGGTGCCCGCTAAAAACGTCCAAGAATTCATTGCACTGGCCAAAGCCAACCCCGACAAAATTCACTACGCTTCCTCTGGCAACGGCAGCGCGCAGCACTTGATCGGTGGCATGTTTGCGTCCATGACCAAAACACAACTGAAGCACGTGCCTTATCGCAGCAGCAATTTGGCCACCACAGACGTTGTGGCCGGTGTGGTTGAGAGCAGTTTTGCTGGCGTGCCCAATGCCTTGTCGCAAGTGCCCAATGGCCGGCTAAACGCCTTGGCCGTCACCAGCGCCAAACGCATTCCTCAATTGCCCAATGTGCCCACCATGCAAGAAGCGGGTGTGCCTGGCTACGATGCCACCATCTGGCTGGCCTTGTTGGCACCTGCTGGCACGCCTGCCCCTATCGTGAACAAGCTCAACGCTGAAGTAGCCAAGATCATGAACACAGCCGAAACCAACAAAGCCATGTTTGAAGCAGGTGTCGAAGTGAGCTTGTCGACGCCCGAAGCATTGACCCAACTCATGACCTCAGAAATGAGCAAGTGGGGCAAGGTGGTCAAAGAGGCTGGCATCAAATTGGAATGAACCCAGAAGGCCGTGTGACCGACACCCTGCCCCTCTTTCCCCTGTCACAGGGCCTGATGCCTGATGGCATGTTGCACCTTCAAATTTTTGAAGTGCGCTACCTCGACCTCATCAAACGCTGCCATGCGCAGCAATTGCCTTTTGGCGTGGCCTGGCTGCAAAAAGGCAGTGAAGTGCAAGTGCCTGGCGAAGTGCCTTCGCTGCATGCCTATGGTTGTGTGGCCCACATTCGCCAAATGGACAAGGTCCAAGCCAATTTTTACCGGGTTGTTTGTCAGGGTGGCTTGCGCTTTCAAGTGCACGAAGTGCTGCCGGGTCCTTTGGGAGTTTGGCAAGGCCAAGTCAGTTATTTGCCCCAAGACCCTGAAGTGGCCATCCCCGAGCGACTTCAACCTTTGGCAGACCGCTTGGGCAAAGTGATCGCCTCTGCCCAACAGCAGGGCGTGATGGACCGATTGCCCATCTTCGCGCCTTACCAACTGGACCAGTGCGGCTGGGTGGCCAACCGCTATGCCGAAGCCATGTCGCTCAGCGATGCCGACAAGCTGGACTTGCTGGCACAGCTTGATCCATTAGAGCGCCTCGAGTCGGTCTCGCGGCACATGTTGGCTTCTTAACGCTGAGTTTTGAAGCGGGTGTAGCGATCAGCGTGTCAAGAGCACCACCGCAAAGGCCAGAAAAATCACAGCCCAAATGGTTTTGATGTTGCGGCCAATGAACTTCAAGCCTTTCTCTTCCATCGAGATCTCTCGGGGGCCTGTTGGCTTGGGCGGCTCAAGCAGTTGAACCTCGGCCACGGCTTCGCCCCATGCGGTGGCATCGGGGTGCAGAAATTCTGTGAAGCTTGGGTTCGGCGCATGCGCGGGGTTTTGGGCCGCTTGCAACAGCATCACCCTTTGCGTCAGCAAATAGGCCGCATAGGGCTGGGTTCTGAAGGCATCGGCGATCAGTTTGGCCGCCGTTTCGTCGTATATGCGGGGCTTGGTTTGGATCATTTCGCGTAAAAACTGCATCAATGCATCGCGTTCACTTCCCGTCATGTGGCGTCCTTGGCTGCTGAAGATGTTTGCAAGGGTGCGCTCATTTGGCTAGAATTTTTACTAGGTCTAACCCCAAGGCCCAACTGATGGCAACCGGCCTTCAGACAACACACGCAAGGAGACGCTCATGCCACACGTTATGGTCATTGTTGACCTGTTTATTTTGGTTGCCATTGTTTGGGCTTTTTCAGAAAACAATCGCCAACTCAAGTTGCTGAAAAAAGCCAAAGAAGCCAAGCACCACTGATGGGCTCAACCCCCAACTGCAATGGCTCACTGTTCTGGTGAGCCATTGTTGTTTTGGGCGGCCTCTTCCGCTTGTTTGCGTTCGCGCTTGCGCTTTTCTTGCTTCAAATCGTGAAACTGGTGAATGGCAAACACAAACACCAATGCGAAGACCCCCATTTCAATCCACATGCCCATGTGCGACTCCTGATGTTTGACAAAGTTTGTCAATGTTACGATGCGTGAACGGAGACAAGCCATGCTCATTCGACTTTTGTACATCAGCCGCGCCACTGGCGCCATCACATCCACCGTGACAGGCTCCATTTTGGCATCGGCCAGGGTGCACAACCGAGTGGCTGGCATCACGGGCATCTTGTGCCAGGGTCAAGGTTTGTACATTCAAATCTTGGAAGGCGATCGGGCCAGCGTCAATCGGCTGTATGCCACCCTCATCAAAGACAAGCGGCACCAAGATGTGGAGTTGGTGTCGATTGAAGAAATTCAAACGCGCAGGTTTCCAGAATGGTCCATGGCGCATGTGATCATTTCCGAGAGCGATCCCATCGTGCAACTCAAGCACCCCGAGTTCGATCCTTTTACGGCATCAAACGCGCAATTGATGGCCTTGATCGATGACCTGCTGAAACACGCCACACCCATTCACTGATCTAGCCAGTCGCCGTCTGGCAACAGGTTGTCCACAATCAACTGCCCTGCCACCACGCCCAAGGTGGTCCCAACAGCCAAAGTGCCCACCTGCTTCATCAACCCCAAGCCCCAATCACTGGGCTTTGCGTCCGCTTGAACTCCGTCAGGCTGGGTCTCGTATTCTTTCAATCGGGTCTGGGCAGCACCCAAGGCCAACTCAAGCGCCAAGCAACGCTGCACCAGTTGGTAAAGCGCATCTTTTTGGGAACCCAGCGCCTCCTGAATCAAACTTTCAGCCAACAAATCTTTCGAAGCCACCGGCACTTGACGCAAGCTGGCCAAAAACTTCAAAAGTTGATCCCGCTCTTCTACGTTCATCTTCTGCTCCTGAATAAATGGCGTCAATTAATTGGGGTCAGATCCACATTAATTTGGTCAATAAGTGGGGTCAGATCCACATTAATTTTCTTGCCGCACAGGCTTCTGTGAATCACAAAAAAA
>RFVJ01000185.1 GCA_009928125.1 Betaproteobacteria bacterium | reverse complement strand
CCCATTGGTTTTGCGATTTTTGACGACGTGCTGCTCACCGTCCATCCCGATGATTGCGCCATTCGGGAAGCCTATGCAGCGCGTCTGTTGGCCGCCAGCAGCCAAGGTCAAACCACAGGCGCTGCTGAATTGCCAAGCCCATCCACATCGGAAACTGTGGACGACCGCTCAACCGGTGCTCGCGGCATCCCTGTCAGCCCAGCCGACATGATGCTGCGCATGGTCAGCCAAGTGGTGGATGGGTATTTGGATTTGCGCAGAGACTTGACGCGTCAGTTGGACCATTGGCAAGCCGAGTTGATCAACCCCGACACCCGCTTCAACAACTGGTCGGCCCTGTTAGAAGCCCGTCTGTCCTTGCATCACCTTGACGAAATCTGCGAAGACCAACGCAGCGCCATGCAAGGTTGGCTTGAGTCATTGAACTCTTGGACACCACCCACCTCCAACGCTTTGATGAAAGCACATGAAGTATTGAAAGTGCGCAGCCGCGATGTTTTAGAACACATCGATCGAGTGGTGCATCACGTGCGGCGTTTAGAGCAAAGCATCGAAACAGCGGTGCAAATTCATTTCAATGCACAAAGCAATCGCACCAATGACACCATGCGAACGCTGACCTCCATCACGGCCATTTTCTTGCCATTGAATTTGATTGCCGCCATCTTCGGGATGAACTTTGAGGTCATTCCCTTGTTGCACGACAGTGCCGGTTTTTGGTGGGCGATTGGCAGCATGCTCCTGATCGCGGCCACCTTGGCTTGGCTGTTTTGGCGCAAGCGCTATTTGGCAAGATCAGGGCGCTAAGCCAGGCTTCCATTCGATCAGCTTAGATGCTGCTTGAAAAAATCCAAAGTTCTTTGTTGGGCCAATGCGGCTGATTCGGCGTGCCATGCACCGCGGTGGTTGCAATTAAAGCCGTGGTGCGCAGCATAGGTAAAGACTTGCGCCTGTGGGTGCGCCGTTTTGAAAGCTTCCACCGAAGCCATTGAAATCCACTTGTCTTCTTCTGCAAAGTGCGCCATCACCGGGACTTTGGCTTGCCGGGCAGATTCAGCTTCTGTGGTCATGCCACCGCCGTAATAAGGTGCAGCGGCTGACAAACCCTGGAGCAAGCACGCAGCGCGCCAGGTCAACAAGCCGCCCCAGCAATAACCCACCACACCGACTTTGCCACCACACACCTTGTGCGCGTGGTCAATGCTGGCTTGAATGTCTTGCAATGCACCCGGTGCAGGCAAAGCTTCAATGGCGGTTTTGAGGGCCATGCCTGTGCCCATGTCGGCTTCTGCATAGCCCAACTCGACATGGGCTTGAGCCCGGTGGAACATGGCAGGCGCGATGGCCAAGAAACCTGCTTTGGCGTACGCGTCTGCCACTTCGCGAATATGGGCGTTCACACCAAAGATTTCTTGAATCACAACGATGGCCGCTTTGGCAGGCGTGGCAGGCTCTGCCAAGTACGCCGGAAATGGTGTGCCGTCCGCGGCCTTTAATTGAATGAATGCGCCCATTTAATTGCTCCTTGACGTGTGACTGCTTGTCAGCGCGCGCTCGACAAAGTCGAGTCGATCTTGACCCCAGAAAATTTCACCGTCGACCACATACGAAGGTGCACCAAACACACCCGCATCAATGGCCATTTGCGTATACGACTCGTATCGCATTTGCACGGCTTGACTGTAAGCCTGTTCTAAACAGCTGGCTGGTAAGTTTTGTTCTTTCAGCAACTCTGCCAAGGTCTTCTCATCGGCAATGTTGCGCTGCTGCGCCCACACAGCGGACAAAATGGCACCCGTGATGGCCATGGCCGCTTTCGCGCCTGCGGCCATGTCGACCGCAATGATGAGCTTGGCCGCATCGTCGCCTCCCACAGGAAAATAAGTTGGTTTTAAATGCAAGGGGGCACCCAGCCATTTGCTAAAACGTGCCAACTCAGTCAAGCGGTAGGCCTGCCTTTGGGGCGCGCGTTGACCCAGGGGCAAGCCGCCTGAGATCGGAAACACTTTGCCACCCAAATCAATGGGCATGACGCGCACACTGGCGCCTGCAGCATCGAGAATTTGCTGAAAGCGCTGATGCCCCAAGTAAGCCCAAGGACTTTGGGGGGCGAAATAATAGTCGACTGAGTGACTCACAAAAAGCTCCTGGTTAAGGTAATCTGCACCTAGCGTGCCGAAGCACCAGACCGTGTTTTACCCGTTTACCCATTATTCTGCAGGAGACTTGCAATGCGCAAAGTAGTTTTGGTCACAGGCGGCAGCCGCGGCATCGGTGCGGCAACTTGCGTTTTGGCAGCTCAAAAGGGCTGGGATGTGGCCGTCAATTACACCTCGAATGCCAAAGCCGCAGACCATGTGGTGCAACAAGTCAAGGCGGCAGGTGGCCGCGCCATTGCAGTCCAAGCCGATGTGGCCCATGAAGATCAAGTGCTGGCCATGTTCCAAAAAGTGCGCGCCGAATTAGGTCCGCTGCAAGGCTTGGTCAACAACGCGGGTGTTGTAGACGTTTCTGCTCGGCTGGATGAAATGAGCATGGCGCGGTGGCGTCGCATGTTCGACATCAATGTGTTGGGCTCGATGCTGTGCGCACGCGAAGCCATTTTGCAAATGAGCACCCTGCACGGTGGTCAAGGCGGCAGCATTGTGAACTTGTCCAGTGCAGCGGCCCGACTGGGCTCGCCGGGCCAGTATTTGGATTACGCGGCCGCCAAAGGTGCCATCGACAGTTTCACTTTGGGCTTGGCCAAAGAAATTGCAGGCGAAGGCATTCGGGTCAATGCCATTCGACCTGGCTTGATTGACACCGAAATCCACGCTTCTGGCGGATTGCCCAATCGCGTCAAGGACCTTGAACATTTGGTGCCCGCCAAGCGCGGCGGCTCTGCCATGGAAGTGGCGCAGGCCATCGTGTGGTTGCTGTCCGAAGAGGCCAGCTACACCACCATGAGCTTGATCGATGTGTCAGGTGGTCGATGATGGTTGGTGCGCCTGACGACAAGATTCTGTATTACTGGGAAGACCTGCAACCTGGTAGCGAACGCGATTTGGGCACCATCTCGCCCACGCGAGAAGAAATCATTGCCTTTGCAACACAGTTTGACCCTCAGCCTTTTCACTTGGACGACGTGGCGGCCAAAGCTTCCGTGTTTGGCGGCTTGTGCGCCAGCGGGTGGCACACCTGCGCTTTGGCCATGCGTTTGATGGTGACGCAGTTTTTACAAAAGTCAGCCAGCCTGGGCTCACCCGGCCTTGAAAACATTCAGTGGAAGACGCCCGTTTTCCCCAACGACACCTTGCACCTCAAACACACCATCCTGGAAACACGCCCGATGCGCTCCAAACCCGATGTGGGATTGGTTCGAACCGCTTGGGACATGCACAACCAGCACGGCGCGAGTGTGTTGCACATGGAAGGCTGGGGCATGTTCAGGCGCAGGCATCCCGCACAAGACACCGCCACAAACGATTAACATTCACTTTCTATCCAACTCCAGAATTCAGTCATGTCCGTCACCTCCATTGCCCATTACATGTCTGGCCAACAAACGGCTGGCACTTCCACACGCGCACAAGACGTTTTCAATCCTGCCACGGGCGCTGTGACAGGTCGCGTCAGTTTGGCCAATGTGAACGACGTCCATCAGGCGGTGGCTTCTGCGCAAGCAGCCTTTCCCGCATGGGCCGATACGCCTCCACTGCGCCGCGCACGTGTGATGTTCAAATTCTTGGAGTTGTTGAACCAACACCGCGACACGCTGGCGCACATGATCACGGCCGAACATGGCAAGGTGTTCACCGATGCCCAAGGCGAAGTGACGCGCGGCATCGACATTGTGGAGTTTGCTTGTGGCATTCCGCAATTGCTCAAAGGCGACTTCACCGACCAAGTTTCAACCGGCATCGACAACTGGACGATGCGCCAGCCTTTGGGCGTGGTGGCAGGCGTCACGCCCTTTAACTTTCCCGTCATGGTGCCCATGTGGATGTT
>RFVJ01000184.1 GCA_009928125.1 Betaproteobacteria bacterium | reverse complement strand
TAAATCAAGGATCGCTTTCATCTCGCGTTCATGGCGCCACTCGGCCACCGACTTGATCACCAGGGTGACCAGCGCCAGCAAGGCCAACAAAGACGCCACGGCAAAGGCGGCCACCGATTGGTATTCGTTGTACAAAATTTCAACGTGCAAAGGCATGGTGTTGGTCTGACCACGAATGTGTCCCGACACCACCGACACCGCACCAAACTCACCCATGGCGCGTGCGTTGCACAAAATGACGCCATAAATCAAACCCCATTTGATGTTGGGCAGCGTGACGTACCAAAAGGTTTGCCAACCTGTGGCACCCAACACAATGGCGGCCTGCTCTTCTTCATTGCCCTGTGCTTGCATGAGCGGAATCAATTCTCGGGCAATGAAAGGGAACGTGACAAACACGGTGGCCAACACAATGCCGGGCACGGCAAAAATAATTTTGATGTCGTGTTCTTGCAGCCAAGGACCGAACCAGCCCTGTGCGCCAAACATGAGCACATAAACCAAACCAGCCACCACGGGCGACACCGAGAAAGGCAAGTCCACCAAGGTGGTCAAGACTGATTTGCCTTTGAACTCGTACTTGGCGATGCACCATGCTGCCGCAATGCCAAACACCAAATTGAGGGGCACAGCAATCAATGCGGTGATGAGCGTGAGACGAATGGCAGACCAAGCATCAGGCTCTTTAAGCGCTTCCCAATAGGCATCAAAGCCTTTGCGCAATGCTTCAGCAAAGACTGCCGCCAGTGGCAACACCAAAAACAAAAACAAAAAGATCAGCGTGATGCCAATGAGGGTGTAGCGCACCCACGCAGACTCTGTGGTGCCGGCTTCTGCGCGGCGAATGAGATTCGTGCTCATGCGGGCGCTCCTGTGTGACGACGCTGCCACGCTTGCAAGCCATTGATGATGAGCAGCAAGATGAAAGAGATCACCAACATGACGGTGGCCACCGCGGTGGCACCTGCGTAGTCGTATTGCTCTAACTTGCCAATGATGATGAGCGGTGTGATTTCAGAAATCATGGGCATGTTACCGGCGATGAAAATCACTGAACCATATTCACCTATGGCACGTGCAAATGCCATGGCAAATCCTGTGAGCAAGGCTGGCGCAATGGAGGGAAAAATGACCTTGCTAAATGTTTGCCAACGTGAAGCGCCCAAACAAGTTGCAGCTTCTTCCAATTCCTTTTCTGCATCTTCAAGTACAGGCTGAACCGTGCGCACCACGAAGGGCAAGCCAATGAAGATGAGTGCAATCACAATGCCGTTGGGGTTGAAGGCCAACTGAATGCCAAGTGGTTCAAGGTACTGCCCCACCCAGCCATTGCCAGCCAACAAAGCTGTTAGAGAAATACCAGCCACGGCCGTAGGCAATGCAAATGGCAAGTCGACCAAAGCGTCCACCACCTTCTTGCCAAAGAACTGATAACGCACCAGCACCCACGCCACCAACAAACCAAACACCACGTTCACCAATGCCGCAATCAAAGAGGCCCCAAAGGTGAGGCGATAAGACGCCAAGACGCGAGGCCCCGTGACAGCCGCCCAAAACTGATCCCACGTGAGCGTGAACGTTTTGAAGACCAAGGCCGACAAAGGAATGAGCACAATCAAGCAGAGGTACATCAAGGTGTACCCCAAGGTGATGTTGAAACCGGGTAAAACCCGGGCGGGCGCTCTGCGCTGAGCAGGCGCCGCCGCAGCGGAACGAGGGAGCATGAATTACTTAACGGTGTACAACTTGTCGAACTGACCGCCATCGTTGAAGTGCACTTTTTGCGCTTCAGCGAAAGAGCCAAACACTTCGTTCACAGTGAACAATTGCAAAGGCTTGAAGGTCTTGCTGTATTTTTTCAAGATGGCGGGGTTGGTGGGACGCAAGGCGTGCTTGGCCGCAATCTCTTGCGCTTCATCCGAGTACAAATAGTTCAAATAAGCCTTTGCCACATCGCCGGTACCCTTCTTCGCAACGGTACGCTCCACCACAGCGACTGGGTTTTCAGCCACGATGCTGATGGAGGGGTGCACTGCGTCTACTTTGCCCGCGCCAAATTCGTTGTCGACAGAAATCACTTCAGATTCAAAAGTCACAAGCACGTCGCCAATGTTGCGTTGCAAGAAGATGGTGGTGGCATCGCGACCACCCTTGGCCAACACAGGCACGTTTTTGTAACTGGTGGGCGATGCACCGTGTGGAAAGCGCTTGTTCCAGTCAGCAGCCACCACGCCTTTGCTGGCCAAAAAGTCGATGTCGGTGGTGGTGTTCATGGTCACCACGTCGGCGTCCAAACCGTCGTTCACTGCGCGGGCTTGCGCACTGGAACCGCCATGGGCCTGGTCAATCTTGACGTCTTTGCCGGTGGTCTTTTTGTAGTGGGCAATGAAGGCGGCGTTGTAGTCTTTGTAAAACTCTCGGGCAACGTCGTAAGACGCATTGAGCAAAGTTTGGGCCGATACGTTGAGGCCAGAAACAGCCAACAAGGTGGCAGCAGCAATGGATTTGATCGTGTTCATGTCAGGTCTCAAATGAGTAAGGGTGTGATTGTCTGAGCCCCTCTTCAAAACTCAAACGAATCATTTGTTGTTTGTTTATATGTCAAATGCATATGCAACCCAGTTGAGTGACTTGAGACGTCACAGCAACTGCCACCCTATGGTAAGTAGCCCCTTACTTCTTCAAATAAATCTGATCAAAACTGCCGCCATCTGCAAAGTGATCTTTATCGGCTTTCTCCCATCCGCCAAAAGCCTGCTCAATGGTGAACAAAGGAATCTTGGGCAATTGCTTTGAATACTTTGCTTGTGCCTTGAGAGAAATGGGACGGTAAAAGTTTTTGCCAGCAATGTCTTGGCCTTCATCGGTGTACAGGTACTGCAAGTAGGCTTCTGCAACAGCGCGTGTGCCTTTGCGGTCCACTGTTTTGTCGACAACCGTCACGGGTGGTTCAGCCAAGATACTGATGGAGGGATAGACCACGTCCACTTTGCTGCTGAATTCTTTTTCCAGCAAGTACGCTTCGTTTTCCCAAGAGATGAACACATCGCCTTGGTTACGCTGCGCAAAGGTCACCGAAGAACCACGCGCCCCCGTGTCCAACACGGGCACGTTTTTGTAGAGTTTCTGAACAAACTCTTTGGCTTTGGCTTCGCTGCCGTATTTGCGCTTGGCAAATTCCCACGCAGCCAAATAATTCCAACGTGCACCTCCCGACGTTTTAGGGTTGGGCGTGATCACGCTGATGCCAGGCTTGATCAGGTCGTCCCAATCTTTGATGCCCTTGGGATTGCCTTCACGCACCACCAACACAATGGTTGAGGTGTAAGGCGATGAGTTGTGGGGCAAGCGCTTTTGCCAATCGGCTGGGATCAACTTGGCTTGTTTGTGCAAAGCATCAATGTCACCCGCCAAAGCCAAGGTGACCACGTCTGCATCGATGCCGTCGATCACGGAGCGGGCTTGTTTGCCGGAGCCGCCATGAGATTGCTTGATGGTGACGTCTTGGCCGGTTTTGGCTTTCCAGTGTTTGGCAAACGCGGCGTTGAACTCGACATACAACTCACGAGTGGGGTCGTAGGAGACGTTCAACAAGCTGACAGCTTGGGCAGAAGCCAAGGTGGAGACACCCGCACTGGCCAAGATCAATGCGCTGAAAAGGCGGCTGATGAATCGACGATTTGTTTTCATGGAAGACCTCAGAAATACATCTAAAAAAATAAGATGAATGAATTCTGAAAGTCTTTGCTTAAAACTGGAACTACTTATTTATCAGTTGTTAATTACAAAATCACATATAAAACTCAAAAGGCAAGCAAATGCGTGCCCTATTCCCATGGATGTGGCATATGATGCATACCATTGGTATATATCAAATTAGCCCTGCATCGGAGCCAACATGGACACTGCCAAAATTTTTCAAACGGGTCGCAGTCAGGCTGTTCGCCTTCCAAAGGAATACCGCTTCAACGCCAAAGAAGTCGTCATCAAA
>RFVJ01000183.1 GCA_009928125.1 Betaproteobacteria bacterium | reverse complement strand
CACCAAAGTGCGCAGCCCGCCAATGCGATCGCAAATGACACCCGAGACCAAGCGACTCACAATGCCGCATGCCAACATGAGTGACAACATCTCGGAGCCGCGTGCTGCACCAAAGCCCAGGTCGGTGCAATACGCCACGATGTGAACCTGCGGCATGGCCATGGCCACGCAACACGCCAAACCTGCAACGCACAACAAAGCATGTGCTGCATTGATCGACAAACCGAATGGTTTTTCTGAAGCCAACTGCTGCACACTGCCTTGTGCTGCGGTGGCCATGACAGGTGGACGTTGCCGCATCAAAAACGACAACACCAACATGCCCACGCCGCACACCACCCCAATCCACACATAGGTTTCGCGCCAGCCCAAAGCTTCCACACCTTGCTGCGCCAAGGCGGGCCAAATGCTACCTGCCACATAGTTGCCACTGGCACACACTGCCACAGCGATGCCGCGCCGCTTGTCCCACCACATCGAGGTATCGGCCAACAAAGGTGCAAAGGTCGACGAGCTGCCAAACACCCCCATCAACACCCCATGCGCCAAGGCAAACAACCAAATGTTGGGCGACAAACCGGCCAGCACAAAACCACTGCCCACACCCACAGCGCCAATCCATAGCGCCACATGCACGCCCCACTTATCGGCCAACTTGCCCATGGCCAAACCACCGGCGCCAAAACCCAACATCATCAAGGTATAGGGCAACGACGCATCGGCGCGCGAAATGCCAAACTCTTTTTGGACTTCGGGCAGCACCACCGACACCACGTACATGCTGCTGCCCCCTAAGGTCATGAGCAGCAGTGTGATGAAGAGGCGGCGGGCGGCGTATGACGAATCGATCAGATCCGCATGGGATGGGTGGGTTGAAAATGTATTCACTGAGTGACCTTAACATCGATGGGCCAGACCCATGACCCCGAATTTCACCTAGAAAGCACCTTTTTCTGGTGCTATAATCCCGCTTCTGTGAGGCCCGGTAGCTCAGTTGGTAGAGCAGCGGATTGAAAATCCGCGTGTCGATGGTTCGATTCCGTCCCAGGCCACCATCTACAAGGCGTAGCATGTGAAAACGTGCTACGCTTTTCTATTGCACGAACGTCGCACGTTTTTTCCCACGCTTTCAGGCAAATCCTTTGGTTTACCCAACCAAAAGTCTCCCCTACTTTCGCATTAGTTCTAACATCAATTCAACATTCGCAGGGCTAAACTCAGCAGGATGTGTGGAGGAGAGCAGAATTTATCGTGTGAAATTTAGAGTTCGGTACTGGCAATGTTCAATTTTTCCAACTTCTCAAATCCATTTACATTCATTGGGCTGTTGATGCTGTCCAATGTTTTCATGACGTTTGCTTGGTATGCACATCTAAAAAATCTATCTACGCAGCCTTGGTGGATTGCTGTGCTTGCCAGTTGGGCGATTGCATTGCTTGAGTATTTTTTTCAAGTTCCAGCGAATCGCATTGGCTTTGAATATTTTTCATTGGGGCAACTCAAAATTACCCAAGAAGTCATCACACTCGCTGTGTTCATTCCATTTGCAGTCTTTTACATGGGTGAGCCGTTCAAAATAGATTACATCTGGGCCGGCTTATGCTTGCTTGGTGCTGTTTATTTCATGTTTCGAAATTGACTTGGTTTTTTGACAAATTTATCAGGGCAAACTTCCTCTGCCCTCTTTGGCATGAAACTGCTGCGATGTTTCCCATGCGACTGTTTGCAAGTGCTTGACAACATCTGCTGATAATCCTGCTGTGTATTTGTTTCCAATGGGATTGATTTTGTAGACAGAAGCCAATACCGTACTTGCAGCCAAGTAAGTTCCAGCCAAAGTGGGGTGCCTTTTATCCGCAACTATGAGGCTGATATCTGGACGCTTTGAAACAGAGTTAGCAAATGCGTATCCAGCTGGCACGACAAGCGCATTATTGAGTTTTCCTGCCTTGATGTATTCAGCAGCAAGCGACTCTGTCATTTCAGGCTTGTCTGCATAAGCCCATGTCATAAACAAGATTGGTTCAGAGCCATGTTTGCGTACTGTGCTGCTGTGTTTTTTCACATATTCATAAAAGACTGATTGAAGTTTAGGATGAATTGGGCATTGACTGCAATCCATCAGCAATGTTGCATCAAATGCTCTTTCAAAGGTATTGAATCTAACTTCGTTATCGCCAACAAATGAGTAACTGCCAACAGCATTGGGTTTGAAATGTGCCTCAACATCATGCCAATTGATTCCAGCACCACTGATGGTGGCTGAAGAGGAACGATGTCCAATTTGTCCTGCCGCGTTCAATAACTGCCCCACATGCCCATGCATGGAATTGTTGTAATAGAAAAAACTATGTCCAACCCATAGCATTGACTTCACTTCAGTGACTTTTGCTAATGATTTTGATTGATTGGATGTGTCTGTTTGCGTCAAATTGGCGCAACCAGCAAATGTTGTAGTGACCAATAAAGCAGTTAGGAGTTTTGCGAAAGTATTGAACATCTGTCTTTCCATTTGTATGAATCCTCACTGTAGAAAGATTCGCCCCCTATAGATATGGGGATAACTCTTACCCAAAACTCTCTTGCTTGACAGGAATTTACCTCCTGAATGAATAAATCTTAAAAACACGACTTACTTGTAGAGACCTTTTTTCTGCAACCAGTCTTGAATCAATGCGGCCACCTGATCGCTGTTCTTGTCCATCATGATCATGTGTGAATTGCCCTTCAGCCCAGCTTTTGGCAAATCAATCACATCTGCACTGCCACCTGCCGATTTCAATGCATCGTAAAACTTGATGCCATTGCCGCGAATGGTGGGCCAACGGGCGTCTTGCTCAATGTAGTCGCCATAAATTGCCAAGACAGGTACCTTTTGAAGCTTGGGTGCATCGGCAATGTTCCCGACTGCAGCAGGCTCGACCAAGACCAAAGCCTTGACTTTGTCGGGTCTGGCTTGTGCCACACGCACACCAAACAATCCCGCTTGCGAGTGAACCACCACCACGCAAGGACAAACTTTGTCGACCAATTCGGTGTAAGCCGCAATGGTAGGCTCATCGGTAGATGTCCAACGTGGCACCACCTGTTTGGTGAAATTGTCGTAGCCTTCTGTTGGGAATTGGCTACCAGGCATGGGTCTCATTTTGCTGGGATCTTTGTTGTAAGAGCCCGCACCTTGTCCAATTCTGAATCGCTCGAATGGATTTTCTTTGGTCAGGAAAACGGGTTCCGTTTTGAAAATCTCGGGGTACATGGCCCATCCCGAGCGGCCTCGCTCTACCGCGTCAGAGTTGTATGTTGGCCAGCCTTTTTTCACAAAATAATTGAGCCATCCTTCTCGGCCATCAGGCGTGGTTTCATAGGTGACGCCTGACAATCCGCCGCCGTGCCAAAGCAACAAGGGCATGCTACCGCGAGGATCTTTGGGAATGAAATATTGGACATACATCTGCTCCACTTGGTAGACCCCATTGGGGTCGACCTTGGCAGGCACGCCGCCCGGCGCAAACAGGACCTCTTTCACAGGTTTGCCTGTGAGCAACACCTCTCGACCCCCCACATGGAATGAGCCCATCTGAGCCAATTGAATGGGCGCTTGTGAACAAGCTGACAAGCCAGCCAGCAACAGGGCCACTGCAACCGCACGAAAAACTTGCGCCATGAAAGAGCCTCCAAGAGTGTGTGTTTTCAAATTGAATTCAATCACTTAAATGACTTGTTCGCATCCATAGAAACGCGAGTTTCTTTTCCCACTGGGGCAAACACCCTTGTAGGTCGCCTCAGGCTCTTTTAGGATCAGCCTCTCCTTACAGTAGGCCTAGCCATGTCACGCATCACACCTTTTTTTCAATCCGTCGGTTTGTGGACAAGAATCGCATTGCTCGGTGTTTTACTCTGGCCATGCCACTCGGCTTTGGCCCAAAACAACGCTGCCAGCTATCCCCAAAAACCTATCAAAATTTTGGTGGGTTTTTCACCGGGCGGTGTGCCCGACATTGTGG
>RFVJ01000182.1 GCA_009928125.1 Betaproteobacteria bacterium | reverse complement strand
GATCAATGTGGAAGCGTCGATGGATCGCAACACGGTGCAGGGCTTGAGTGATTTGGGCCACGAATTGGCGGTCATCAACGACTCTTACATGGACTTTGGCGCAGGCCAATTCATTTGGCGCATGGGTGATCCCAAAGTGCAGGGCTATGTGGCAGCCTCTGACCCGCGCCGAGATGGCCAGGCGGTTGGCTTTTGAGCGCTACAGCCAAGTCCAAACTCACATCGGGCCTGTTGTTGGCAGCAGCCGGTTCGATTGCATTCAGCGGCAAAGCCATCATCGTGAAATTGGCCTATCGGCATGGCGTCGATGCCATCACCTTGGTCATGTTTCGCATGCTGTTTGCAGTGCCGTTTTTCATCGCCATGGCGTGGTGGGCAGGGCGCGGCAAAGAGCCGCTCACACGCAGCGATTGGTTCGGTGTCTTGGGTTTGGGATTTTCAGGTTATTACCTGTCTAGTTTTTTGGATTTTTTGGGACTGCAATACATCAGTGCCTCATTTGAACGACTGATTTTGTACCTCAACCCCACCTTGGTCTTGGTGCTAGGTTGGGTGCTGTACAAGCGCAAAATTTCTTATCGCCAAGGCGTGGCCATGGCGGTCAGTTACAGCGGCGTGCTGTTGGTGTTTGGCCATGAGGTGTCCTTGGTCGGCGAGCATGTGGCCTTGGGTGCGGCCTTGGTTTTTTCAAGTGCCATCACCTATGCCGTCTACCTCAGCTACAGCGGTCAAATGGTGCAGCGCTTGGGTTCACTGCGTTTGGCAGGCTTGGCCACCACCGTGGCGTGCGTGTTGTGCATTGTGCAATTTGCGGTGCTGAAACCCATCGCTGCTTTGGAGGTGGCACCCGAGGTCATTGGCTTGTCCATGCTCAACGCCACGGCCTGTACTGTGCTGCCCGTGCTGTTGGTCATGATGGCCATCGAGCGCATCGGTCCAGGCTTGACGTCGCAAATTGGCATGATAGGCCCCATGTCGACCTTGACCATGGGGGCCTTGTTGCTGAACGAACCCTTCAATGCATGGACCCTGATGGGAACTGCGTTGGTGTTGGGCGGTGTTTTTTGGGTGACGCAATCGCCTAAAGTTGTTGATTAATTTTGGAGGAAAAAATGGATCTAGGCATTCAAGGTAAATGGGCATTGGTGGGCGGTGCAAGCAAAGGCCTGGGATGGGGCTGCGCACGTGCTTTGGCTTTGGAAGGCGTGAACGTGGTCATGGTGGCACGCGGTGCAGAAGTGCTCAACCAAGCGGTGGCCGATTTGCAAAAAGAAGCACCGGGTGTGACCCTGCTTCCTGTGGCAGCAGACATCACCACGGAAGCCGGTCGTGCGGCGTTGTTTTCTGTGGCAGGTGGTCCTGGCAAAGACTTTGACATCGTGGTCACCAACGCAGGTGGGCCACCGCCTGGCGACTTCCGTCATTGGGACCGCGAAGCATGGATCAAAGCGGTCGATGCCAACATGCTGACGCCCATCGAGTTGATCAAGGCCACCATCGATGGCATGGCCGCTCGCGGCTTTGGCCGGATCGTTAACATCACCTCCAGTTCGGTCAAATCTCCCATCGATATTTTGGGTTTGTCGAACGGTGCACGGAGTGGTTTGACTGGTTTTGTGGCAGGCGTGGCACGCACCAAAATTGCAGCGCAGGGTGTCACCCTCAACAACATCTTGCCGGGCAAGTTTGACACCGATCGCATTCGCACCACCGTCGAAGCCACCGCGCAAAAGACGGGTAAAACCGTGGCCGAAATTCGTGCGCAGCAGCAGTCACAAGTGCCGGCAGGTCGTTACGGTACGCCGCAAGAATTTGGTGCGCTGTGCGCCTTCATTTGCAGCCAGCAAGCCTCTTACATCACCGGTCAAAACTTCTTGACCGATGGGGGTGCTTATCCGGGTACTTATTAAGTCAACAGCATTGCGCGCTTCATGCTGACACCTTTGAATGGGCTCAGTTGGCGCGCCGTGACGAGACCACAATGCCGCTCACGATCAGGGCAAACGCCAGGCCGTGATACACCTTGGGCAAGTCACCCAAAAAAACGCTGGACATGATGGCTGCGAACAGAGGCGTGAGGTTGGCAAAAAAACCTGCAACGGCAGGTCCTGCCGTTTGCACCCCCAAGCCCCAGCATCGATAGGCCAGCACCGCAGGCCCAATGGCCACAAATGCAAGTGCCGCATACAAAGGTGGGCCGAGGGTAATGTGCGCATCGGTCAGTGCCCATTCCGCACTGGTGAACATACCAGCCCAACCCAAGCCAAAAATAACTTGCGCCATCAGAAATGCAGCCCAGTTGCTGCGAATTTCATCGGGCTCATGGCGTTGCGTTAAGAGCCAACTGTACATGGCCCAACAAGCCGTTGCCAACAAAATGTAAATGTCGCCCACCACAAATTGCACCTGCAACAACTGCTCCAAATCACCACGTGACAAGACCAACAAAACACCGGCAATTGAGAATGCAGCCCCCAGCCATTGAGCGGGCCTGACGGGCGTCTTGAAAAACAAAGCACCAATGCCCAGCATGAACACAGGCGTGCTGGCTGCTACCAACGTGACGTTCAAGGGTGTTGATGTTTGGAGTGCCAAATATTGCAGTGCGTTGTAACACCCCACGCCCAGCAAACTGAGCAGGGCAAAGCGGCGCCAGTGGGGCCACAAAGCGCTGTTGGACTTCAGCAATGGCCATGTCAAAGGCAGCAAAATAAAAAAGGCGATCACCCATCGCAAAAAATTCAGGGTAATGGGCGGCACCAAATCGCTGACCAGCCGACCGACCACGGCATTGCCTGCCCATAGCAGGGGCGGCACAGTGAGCATCAACGCAGTGCTGGGTGAGAGTTTTTGTGTCATGCCTGTGACTGTAACGGCAACTGTGTACCCGACTGCGAAGGCAGGGGCTTTGAATTCGTGGCAAAGTAGCGTTCATTGTGAATTGGCTTCACAAGCCAGTCGCCAACAATTTCAATTTCAAGGAGAGATGCATGAGCTTAGCCGTCCAAATCGACCAAAACGGTGGTCCTGAACAACTCAAATTGGTCGACGTCACCGTCGGTCAACCAGGGCCTGGCGAAATTCGAATTCGCCACAAAGCCATTGGCCTCAACTTCATCGACGTGTACCAGCGCAGTGGTTTGTACACTTTGCCCATGCCCCTTAAATTGGGCATGGAAGCTTCCGGCATTGTGGAAGCCGTGGGTGAGGGCGTCACGCACCTCAAGGTGGGCGATCGCGCCGCTTATGCCAGCCAACCGCCAGGCAGCTACTGCGAAGAACGTGTCATGCCCGCCAAGTGTGTTTGCAAACTGCCCGATGACATCTCCTTTGAAACCGGCGCTGCCATGATGCTCAAAGGCCTGACAGCGCAATACCTGCTCATGAAAACACGCCCTGTTGAGGGTCTGCAAGCGGGCGACCATGTGTTGTTCCACGCTGCTGCAGGGGGCGTGGGCCTCATTGCTTGCCAATGGGGCAAGGCCTTGGGTTTCCGCATGATCGGAACCGCGGGTTCAGACGCCAAGTGCCAATTGGCCATTGCCAATGGCGCTGAGCATTGCATCAACTACAGCACCGATGACTTCTTGGCGCGCGTGAAAGAAATCACAGGCGGCAAAGGTTTGAAAGTGGTTTACGACTCCGTGGGCAAAGACACTTGGGACAAATCACTCGACTGCTTGCGCCCCTTTGGCTTGATGGCCACCTTTGGCAATGCTTCTGGCGCCGTGCCTCCCTTTGCGCCGGGCGTGTTGGGTGTGAAAGGTTCTTTGTACGTCACGCGTCAAACCTTGTTCAGCCACATCACCACACGTGAAAGCACACAAGCCATGGCCGACGATTTGTTTGCAGTGGTGCAGAGTGGCAAGGTCAAAATTCACATTGACCAAACTTTCCCTTTGTCGCAAGTGCAAGAAGCCCACAAAGCTTTGGAAGCCCGCAAAACCACGGGTTGCACCATCCTCACGTTGTGATGCACCTTGGCCATGAAAAAAGGCACCCGCGGGTGCCT
>RFVJ01000181.1 GCA_009928125.1 Betaproteobacteria bacterium | reverse complement strand
GAAAAAGTGACTTTCTTGTTGGCCGAGCAAAACACCAACATGGCTTTGAAGTATTCCGACTATGGCTACATCATGGAAAGCGGCCGCATTGTGATGGACGGTGCGGCCCAAGATTTGGCCAGCAACGAAGACGTGAAAGAGTTTTACCTGGGCATGGGTGGTGGTGAGCGCAAGAGCTTCAAAGATGTGAAGAGCTACAAACGCCGCAAGCGCTGGTTGGCCTGATTCTTCCAAACACATTCAAAGGATTTTTATGAATACGCACCTGGATGCATTGGAAACGCGCGCGCCTGCAGAGCGCGAAGCAGCCTTGTTGGCCGCCTTGCCCACCCAAATTGCGCATGCACAAAAGAATGCACCGGCCTTGGCGGAGGCCCTCAAAGGCATCAACGCATCCGACATCACTTCGCGCGCAGCCTTGGCCAAGTTGCCTGTGGTCCGCAAATACGAATTGCTTGAAAAACAAAAAGCCTCACGTGCTGCAGGTGGCAGTGTCTTTGGCGGTTTCAGTGCCATCGGTTTTGGCAAAAGCATGCCACGTGTGTTTTCAAGTCCTGGACCCATTTACGAGCCCGAAAGTGCACGCCCCGATTATTGGCGGATGGCACGTGCCATTGCGGCAGCGGGATTCAAACCAGGCGAGTTGATTCACAACTGCTTCAGCTATCACTTCACCCCAGCCGGGTCCATGATGGAGACCGGTGCGCATGCTTTGGGTTGCACGGTATTCCCTGGCGGCATTGGGCAAACCGAGCAACAAGTTCATGCCATGGCTGAATTGCAGCCTGCCGGTTACATCGGAACTCCCAGCTTCCTGAAAATCATCCTCGAGAAAGCGGCTGAAATGGGCGTGGCATTGCCTTCTGTGAAAAAAGCCTTGGTCTCAGGCGAAGCCTTTCCGCCCAGCCTGCGCGATTGGATGAGTGCCAAAGGCGTGGATGCCTATCAGTGTTACGCCACCGCCGATGTGGGCTTGATTGCCTACGAAACCAGTGCACGTCAAGGCTTGATCGTTGACGAAGGTGTCATCGTTGAAATCGTTCGCCCCGGAACGGGCGATCCTGTGCCTGAAGGGGAGGTGGGCGAGTTGGTCATCACCAGCCTCAACCCCGACTACCCTCTGATTCGCTTTGGCACGGGTGATTTGTCGGCCATCTTGAGTGGCACTTGTCCCACAGGTCGAACCAATCAGCGCATCAAGGGTTGGATGGGCCGCGCCGATCAAACCACCAAAGTGCGCGGCATGTTTGTGCACCCTGCACAGGTGGCGGAAGTGGTGAAGCGCTTTCCGGCTGCATTGAAGGCGCGCTTGGTGGTTCAAGGCGAAATGGCCAATGACAGCATGGCCTTGCATGTGGAAACCCAAGCGGCGGGCAATGGGGAAGCCGAGTTGAAAGCCCAAATTGCGGAAGCCATTCGCGACATCACCAAGTTGCGCAGTGACGTGCACTTGGTGGCGCCTGGCACCTTGGCCAATGACGGCAAAGTCATTGAGGACGCACGCAGTTATCAGTAAGCGGTGAGAGCGTCATGGCGGACTTCAATGGCTCAAACATTGATCTGGCGCAAAAGGGCTTCATTTGTCAAGAATGAAGCCCTTTTGCGTTTGAGGTGTTAGTGTTTCCGAGGGGGGCTTGGCTGGATGGGTCACACTACACTTAAGGTTCTAGATAAGGAGTTTTAGATGAAACGGATCCTGATGGTGGCGGCCGCAGCTTTGTCTCTGGTGGCCCATGCTCAAAATTTCCCGGGCTCTAAGCCCATCACCTTCGTGGTGCCATTTGCGGCCGGTGGCCCCACCGACCGCGTTGCCCGCGATTTGGCCGAAGCCATGCGCGCACCTTTGGGTGGTGCAGTGCTGTTGGTCGACAATGCCGCAGGTGCGGGCGGGTCAATTGGTGCCAACAAAGTTGCCAAGGCAGCGCCCGATGGCCACACCTTGCTCCTGCACCACATTGGCATGGCCACCATGCCCACATTGGTTCGCAACATTCCTTTCAAAGTTGACAGCGACTTTGAATACGTTGGCATGATCAATGACGTGCCCATGACACTCATTGGCAAGCCCAGCTTGCCAGCCAACAACTTCAAAGAGTTGAGCGCTTGGGTCAATGCCAACAAAGGCAAAATCAATTTGGGCAATGCAGGCGTAGGCTCGGCCTCTCACCTGTGTGGTTTGTTGTATCAAAACGCCATTCAAGTCGACATGACCACCGTGCCTTACAAAGGCACCGCACCTGCCATGACCGATTTGATGGGTGGCCAAATCGATTTGATGTGCGACCAAACCACCAACACCACCAGCCAAATTGAAGGCAAGAAAGTCAAAGCCTTTGCAGTGACCACCAGCAAGCACCTGACCACACCAGCGCTGAAAGATTTGCCCACCATGCAAGAAGCAGGTCTGAAGGGTTTTGAGGTCACCATCTGGCACGGTTTGTATGCCCCCAAAGGCACACCGCCCGATGTGCTTGCCAAGCTCAATGCCGCGCTCAAAGTGGCTCTGAAAGATCCAGAGTTCATCAAGAAGCAAGAAGGCCTGGGTGCTGTGGTGGTCACCGACAAGCGCGTTGAGCCAGCAGAGCACAAGAAATTTGTGGCGGCTGAAATCGCAAAATGGAGCCCCATCATCAAAGCTGCAGGTGTCTACGCAGACTGATACGGTGTGTCACCCCAAAAAAACCGCTCCTCGGAGCGGTTTTTTTCATGCCAAAGACCTTGCGGCCCCCAACAAGGCCGGCGATTCTGCGGCATTGATCACCCACACTGGAATGTCTTTCAAATAGGCGCTGAAGCGGCCTTTGGCTTCGAAACGTTCACGGAAGTTGGAAGTCTCAAACCAGCCTAACCAACGGGGCACAATGCCGCCGCCTAAATAGACGCCGCCACGGGCGCCCAAAGTGAGTGCCAAGTCGCCGGTCACGGAGCCTAAGAAGCCTGCAAACATTTCAATGCATTGCTGCGCCAAGGGGTCTTTGTCTTGCAAGGCCCAAGCCGTGATCTCGGCCGCGCCGGCCACATCCACAGGCGGCTCTTTTTTCAACTGCCGCAATGCCAAGTACAAGTCCACCAAGCCTTGGCCCGACAGCACACGTTCAGCAGACACATGGCCATAGCGCTGACGAATGAGTTCAATCACGCGGTACTCGGTGTCGGTTTGAGCAGCCAAGGTGACATGGCCTCCTTCACCTGCAATGGCCACCCAGTGGTCATTGGCATCGGTGGGCAGCAAGCCAGAAACGCCCAAGCCTGTCCCTGGGCCAATCAGTGCTTTGGGCGCGAAGGCTTGCGCCACCGTGCCGCCCACTTGGACCAAGTTTTCTGGTGGAATGGAAGGCAGGGCCAAGGCCAGAGCGGTGAAGTCATTGATGACATTCAATTGCGCCAAGCCCAAATTGCGCCGCATGTCAGAAATTGAAAAAGACCAATGGTGATTGGTCATGCGAATCTCATCACCTGTGATGGGATTGGCGATGCCCAACGCGGCGGCTTGCGGCATGGGCAAATTTTTCAATTCAAGGTAAGTGCGGATGGCGGCTTCCAGCGTTTCATGGGCTGCACATGGCAAGACCAAGACATGGTCGATGCCGGTGTGCGCGCTGGCTTGCCATCCAAATCGGGCGTTGGTGCCGCCCACATCTCCCAATAAACGCGGAAACGTATCAGTCACATCAAATCTTCGATGGCTTAATTCACAAACTGCTCTGACCCCACGATGCCCAGTTTGTTCAAGCCCAAACGCTGTGCACTGGCCATGACCAGCGCCACAGACTCGTACTTGGCCTTGGCGTGCGAGCGAATGTGCAACTCGGGTTGTGGTTGAAGGCCAGAGGCTTCTGTCAACTTCGCTTCCAAATCGGCGCGGCCTGCCACAGGGCGACCGTTCCAATTGATCACGCTGTTGGCGTCCACATCAATCTTGATCACCACAGGCTCCACTTTCTTGGTGGGCGGTGTGGAGACGGGCATGTCCAAATTCACAGAGTGCAACTGCGCAGGGATGGTGATGATCAACATGATCAACAGCACCAACATCACGTCAATCAATGGCGTGGTGTTGATCTCCATCATGACTTCTGGCTCGTCGCTGCC
>RFVJ01000019.1 GCA_009928125.1 Betaproteobacteria bacterium | reverse complement strand
GAGCATGCCCATCATTTTGGTGGGCTTGGCATTGGCGCTGGACGTGATGGGTGCAGCCTCTGGTTTGGGCGCTTCAGCGCACTGGGCGCAAATTGGCAGTGGCGTGGCGTTTGCACTGACAGCTTCGGCCACCTTTGGCCTGGCGCTGGTGTACACCCAGCATGAAACCGCCGGCTTGGATGGCCGCGTGCGCACTTTCTCCTCCATGTCCTTGGTGGGTGTGTTGGCCGTGGCGGTGGCGATCAGCCAAGGTGGTTTTCATTTGCCCAATGCACCTGCAGGCTGGTGGGGTTTGGGCATGCTGACCTTTTTGTACGGTACCGCCTTCACCATTTTGTTCACGGTACTGCCGCGCTTGGGCGTGGTGGGCAACTCGGCCATCATGAATGTGGAGCCCGTGTTTGCCTTGACCTTGGCTTGGGCCTTGCTCGATCAAGCCATTGCACCCATTCAGTTGGTGGGTGCGGCTTTGGTGGTGGGCGCCGTGATGTGGTTGGGACTGCGCAAGCGCTAGGTTTTCAAGCAGCAGGCCTTGCAGTCAGCGGGCCGTGACGCTTCGTTCAATCCAAACCTTTTTTCAAACTCAGTGCGGTGTCGTAAACCACGTTTTTAGAAGCGCCAGTGATGTCGCTGGTCAGTTTGACGGCCGTCTTCAGGGGCAATTCGGTCAACAGCAATTTCAAAGTGCGCAAACTGTCGGCATCCAAAGCCACGCCGGTGTCTTGCGTGGGCTTGTCCAGAGCGTGAATCACCAGTGCAAACTCACCGCGCACATGATCGGCTTTTTCTGCGAACCAGGCGGGCAGCTGGTGTGCTGGCAAGGTGTGCACTGTTTCAAATTGTTTGGTGAGTTCACGTCCCACGGTGATCAAGCGTGAGCCCAATGCAGACAGGGCTTGTGCCAAGGCTTCAATGCGGTGCGGTGCTTCAAGCAACACCACAGCGCGTGCTTCCCCCATCAGGGCGTCGATGGCGCGTTGGCGTTCGGCGGCCTTGGACGACAAAAAGCCAGTGAACACAAAACCGCCATCCCCTGTCATGCCTGCGGCACTCAGCAGGGCTGTGACGCTGCTGGCGCCAGGCAATGGCATGACCCTGTAACCGGCCGCCGCAACGGCTGCGACCAAGCGCGCACCGGGATCGCTGATGGCTGGGGTCCCCGCATCACTGACATAGGCCACGCGTTGGCCTTGCGCCAATCGTGCAATGACTTGCGCGGCGGCTTCGGCTTCGTTGTGTTGGTGCACGGCCAGCAATTGCGCGTTGCTTCGATCCAAACCATAGGCGCGCAGCATTTGCTGGGTGTGGCGCGTGTCTTCACAGGCCAAGGTCTCAGCCCTTTCAATGACATACAAAGCACGCAAAGTGATGTCGGCCAGATTGCCAATGGGGGTGGCCACCACATACAGTGTGCTGGCGGGGTGGTTTTGAGGACCCACCGCTTCGCGGGCTGCTTGGAAGGCATGGCTGTAAATCGACGTCAATGGGTTTCCTTGGTCCTACAAATCAAAGCCGCATGCAAACCCGCTTCAAGCAAACCACCAAACAATCTGGCGATGCTGCAGAAGATGCGGCACTTCGCTTTTTACAAGAGCAGGGCTTGCGCTTGCTGCAGCGCAATTATCGAACGCCCGGCAGGGGTGGTGGCGAAATTGACCTCATTTTGCAAGAATCTGACAGCACCTTGGTGTTTGTTGAGGTTCGAAAGCGCTCGCAGCGCCAATTTGGCGGCGCATTGGGCAGTGTCAGTCGCACCAAACAAAGGCGCATTGTCTTTGCAGCGCGTTATTTTTTGTGGCGCTGGCCGCAACTGCCACCCACCCGTTTCGATGTGATTGCTTGGGAGCCCGATGGCCTCATTTGGCAGAAGGCGGCATTTGAGGCGGGTGCTTGGTAAAAGCTTGGCTGCACCCCATGGGCTGGGGGTATCATCCAGAGCATGCTAGACCTGCGAATTCAGCAACATTTCATTGACAGTGCCGACCTGCAATACCAGGCCGCCGAAACCTTGGCCAAACCCTTGGATGCGGGCGTGCAGGCGCTCATGGCCTGCGTCACCAGTGGTGGCAAGGTGATGGTCTGCGGCGAGGGCAGTTCAGCCGCATTGGCGCAGTACTTTGCCAGCTTGTTCGTGGGTGGCTTTGAGCGCGAACGTCCCGAACTGGCGGCCATCGCTTTGCGCCACGAAGGCTTGGGCGATCCTGCCTATGCCGGCTTGGCGCGCCAAGTTCGGGCCTTGGGCCAAGCGGGCGATGTGCTGTTGCTGCTCACCGCCAATGGCGAAGAAGAAGGTTTGTTGCGCGCTTTGCATGCAGCCCACGAACGCGACATGACGGTCATTGCCCTCACGGGCAAAGGCGGTGGTGCCGTGGCCAAGGCGCTGCGCGAGACCGATGTGCACGTGGGCATTCCCCATGACCGTGCCGCCCGCATTCGCGAAGTCCAACAACTGGCCTTGCATTGCCTGTGCGATGGCGTGGACGCCCAACTCATGGGTGACCAAGACACTTTGTCCTAATCACCTTCCAAATGGCTGTCATTCACATTCTGTCAGCACCCGATTAAAATATTTCAAGATTTACGAAGGACGATTCAAGTGAAACTCAATCTCAAACGTTGGATGTTGTCTGGTTTGGCTGTCGGTGCCGTCATCTCCAGTTTGTCAGCCTGTGCGCCTTTGGTGGTGGGCAGCGCAGTGATGAGTGGCATGGTGGCCATTGACCGTCGCACTGCCGGCATTCAATTGGAAGACGAAGGCATCGAGTTGCGCACGGCACAAGGGTTGCGCCAAAACCTCAGCGATGCAGCGCACGTCAATGTCACCAGCTACAACCGCATGGTGCTCTTGACAGGTGAGGTCAGCTCTGCCGCCGAGAAAGAGCGCGCTGAGCGCTTGGCCAAAAGCCAAGAGAACGTGGCCTCTGTGGTCAATGACCTGGCCATTGAACCCGCCAGTTCGCTCACACAGCGCTCCAAGGACGCCATCACCACGGGCCAAATCAAAGCTTTGCTGGTGGATGCCAAAGATCTGCAATCCAACGCCTTCAAAGTGGTCACCGAGCGCGGCATCGTTTACTTGATGGGCCGCGTCACGGCCCGCGAAGCTCAGCGTGCCTCTGAAATTGCACGCAGCGGCAGCGTCAATGGCGTGGTCAAGGTGGTGCGCGTGTTTGAAACCATCACGGAAGAAGAACTCAAGCGCATCAGCGCGCAACCTTTGTCGCCGCAAGCCCAACCTAAAATTTAATTGCCGCGCCAAGTACGGCAACACAATCCAAAAGGGCTCTGAATGTCAGAGCCCTTTTTTTGTCATGCAGTGGTTTGCTTACTTCAAGCGTTTGATCAAGCTGGAAGTGTCCCAGCGCTTGCCGCCCATTTGCTGCACGTCGGCATAAAACTGGTCCACCAAAGCCGTGACGGGCAAGCGTGCGCCATTGCGCTTGGCCTCGTCCATGACCAGACCCAAGTCTTTGCGCATCCAATCGACTGCAAATCCAAAGTCAAACTTGTCGGCCACCATGGTCTTGCCGCGGTTGTCCATTTGCCAGCTTTGTGCAGCACCTTTGCCAATCACGTCCAGCACCAGGTTCATGTCGAGGCCGGCCTTTTGACCAAAGGCAATCGCCTCCGACAAGCCTTGCACCAAACCTGCAATGCAAACTTGGTTGACCATCTTGGTCAATTGACCTGCGCCGGATTCACCCATCAAGGTGTAGGCACGAGAGAAAGCCATGGCAGCAGGCTTGGTGACTTCGAAGATGGCGGCATCACCGCCGCACATCACGGTCAGCAAACCGTTTTGCGCACCGCCTTGACCCCCCGACACGGGCGCATCGATGAAGTTCAGACCTTGCGCTTTGGCGGCTGCATACAGTTCACGTGCCACATTGGCAGAGGCCGTGGTGTGGTCCACAAAAATGGCGCCTTTTTTCATGCCTGCAAAAGCGCCATCCGATCCCAAAACCACAGCGCGCAAATCGTCGTCATTGCCCACGCAGCAAAAAACGATGTCGGCGTTTTTCACGGCTTCACGGGGGGTGGGTGCATGGGCTGGCTGACGTGAGTCGGCAAACTCTTGGCACCAAGCGACAGCCTTGGCTTCACTTCGGTTGTAAACCGTGACCGCGTGACCGGCACGTGCCAAGTGACCTGCCATGGGATAGCCCATGACGCCAAGGCCCAAAAAGGCCACATGTTGTGAAGGTGCGGGTTCGTAGGTTTTGGCGTTCAAGCTGCTCATGATGGGTTCAGTGTTGGGTTTCAAAAGAAGGGTGAATCAAAAAATGAAGACAGGGCTTAATCTTTGAAGCCGTGATTGTCCACCAGTTTTGAGTTTTGCGGGTATTTGCGGAGCAAGGTCAGCGTCTGCTGGCTGATCTCTTGTTTCTCACACAAAGCTTGCAAACTTTGGTCCAGCGTTTGCATGCCCACTGCGTGGCCGGTTTGCAAAAGGGCATACAGCTGGCTGATTTTGCCCTCTCGCACCAGATTGCGCACCGCCGGGGTGGCCACCATGATTTCGTGTGCGGCCACACGTCCCAAGCCTGAACGGTGAGGGCACAGCGTTTGGGTCAGCACCGCCACCAAACTTTCTGCAAACAAGGCGCGCACGCCATCTCTTTCGTGCGCGGGAAAGGCATCGACCAGTCGGTCGACGGCTTGCGGCGCACTGGCGGTGTGCAGGGTGGCCAGCACCAAGTGACCGGTTTCAGCCGCGGTCAATGCCAGTTTGATGGTGCGGCTGTCGCGCAATTCACCGACCAACAGCACATCGGGATCCTCACGCAGGGCGGCGCGCAAGCCCGACTCAAAATCGGGTGTGTCGCGCCCGATTTCGCGTTGCTGGACCAAACTGTTGTGCGAGGTGTGAATGAACTCAATCGGGTCTTCCAAGGTCACGATGTGAACCTTGCGCTCGGCATTGATGTGGTGCAGCAACGCCGCCAGCAACGTGGACTTGCCACTGCCAGTGGGGCCTGTGAAAAGCAACAAACCATGGCGATGCAGGGACCAACTGGCAACACAAGCAGGGGCATTCAAATGCTTGAGTTGGGGCATCTCATTGGGAATCAGGCGCAGCGCCAGTGCAGGCCCGCGTGCTTGTTCAAATGCATTCACACGAAATCGCCCGAGTTCAGGCAAGGTGACTGCGAAGTCCATGTTGTTGGATCCCAGCGCATGGACCAAGGCGGTGCGAATGTGGCGCACATCTTGGGCGCACAACACGTGCGACATGTCAGGACGGTACAGGCTGTGTGACGCGCAAGAAACCGACACGCGTTGCAATTGGCCATCAATGCGCAGCCAAGGGGTTTCGCCACTGGACCAGTGCACATCGGAGGCGCCCACGCTTCTTGCCAATTGCAGCAGCAAGCGCCAGGCGTGATGTGAGACCGCTGAGATTTGGTAAGCTTGTTGCATGAGCACTTCAGTTTCAGCCAACCTCGCCCAAGTGCGCAAGCGAATTGAGCTTGCATGCCTTGCAGCAGGCCGCCCCGCCAGCGCGGTCCATTTGTTGGCTGTGTCTAAAACCATGCCTGCGCAAGCGGTGCGAGACGCTCATGCCGCAGGTCAAGTGGCGTTTGGCGAAAACTACATTCAAGAAGGCGTCGACAAGATCGCCTCATTGGCAGATTTGCCTTTAGAGTGGCATTGCATTGGCCCCATTCAAAGCAACAAAACCAAGTTGGTGGCTGAAAACTTTGCGTGGGTGCACAGCATTGACCGTTTGAAAATTGCAGAACGTTTGTCTGCCCAACGGCCTGCCAACTTACCGGCTTTGCAAATTTGTTTGCAAGTGAATGTCGATGGGGGTCGCAACAAATCTGGCGTAGCGCCTGCCGATTTGTTGGCGCTGGCACAAGCCGTGGCGCAACTGCCGCATCTTCAATTGCGCGGCATCATGACCATCCCTGAACCTGCAGAAAATGAAGCGGCAGCGCGCGCAGTGCACCGTCAGGCCAAAGACTTGTTCGATGGTTTGAAGGCAGCTGGCTTGAGCGTCGACACCTTGTCGATGGGCATGACCGGCGATTTAGAGGCCGCCATTGCCGAAGGCAGCACTTGCGTGCGCGTGGGCACCGCCATTTTTGGCCAGCGTTAGAAACTTGCGTTCCATGCGCAAGTCAAAACCGCGGTAAATCGGGGTGAGAAATTTGCCCGCCCCGCACCAGCATCTTGCCGTATTCTGCGCAGCGGTTGTGCGTCGGAATGACTTTGCCAGGGTTGAGCAAGCCCATGGGATCAAAGGCTTTTTTGAGTGCAAACATCTGTGCATTTTCTTCGGCTGAAAACTGCACACACATGCTGTTGAGCTTTTCAATGCCCACACCGTGCTCACCCGTGACGGTACCGCCCATGGCCACACTGGTTTCCAAGATGTCAGCGCCAAACAATTCGCAGCGGTGCATTTGGTCGGGGTCGTTGGCATCAAACAGAATCAGCGGGTGCAGGTTGCCATCGCCCGCGTGAAACACGTTGGCGCAGCGAAGTTGGTATTTCTTTTCCATCTCGGCAATGGCCAACAAAATGTCGGCCAATCGTTTGCGCGGAATGGTGGAGTCCATGCACATGTAATCGGGGCTGATACGGCCTGAAGCGGGAAAGGCATTTTTACGACCGCTCCAAAAACGCAAGCGCTCAGCTTCGTCTTTGCTCACGGCAATGGCCGTGGCGCCGCAGCCGCGCAGCACGTCGCTCATGCGGCCAATCTCTTCTTCAACTTCTTCGGGCGTGCCATCGCTTTCGCACAGCAAAATGGCTTCGGCATTCAGGTCGTAGCCTGCGTGCACAAAATCTTCGACGGCTGCTGTCATGGGTTTGTCCATCATTTCCAACCCTGCTGGAATGATGCCGGCGGCAATCACGGCCGCCACTGCATCGCCAGCTTTGCGAATGTCGTCAAAGCTGGCCATGATGCAACGGGCAAGTTGTGGCTTGGGCACCAACTTGACGGTGACTTCGGTGGTGATGGCCAGCATGCCTTCGCTGCCGACCAACACCGACAACAAATCGAAACCGGTGGTGTCCAAAGCATCGCTGCCAAAGGTGATGGGCTCGCCCTCAATGGTGAAGCCTCTGACTTTGAGCACGTTGTGCAAGGTCAGGCCGTATTTCAGGCAGTGCACGCCGCCCGAGTTTTCGGCCACATTGCCGCCAATCGTGCAGGCAATTTGACTGGAGGGATCGGGGGCGTAATACAAGCCATGTGGCGCGGCGGCTTCTGAGATGGCCAAGTTGCGCACGCCGCATTGAACCACAGCTGTGCGCGACACCGCATCGACTTTGACAATCTGGTTGAACTTGGCCATGGACAAGGTCACGCCCATTTTGTGGGGCATGGCGCCACCTGACAAACCGGTGCCAGCGCCCCGCGCCACCACGGGCACTGCCATGGCGTGACAGACTTTGAGCACAGCTTGGACTTGCGCTTCGGTTTCGGGCAAAGCCACAAGCAAGGGGCGTTCACGGTAGGCTGTGAGGCCATCGCACTCAAATGGCACGGTGTCTTCCAGGGTGTACAGCAGCGCGTGCTGGGGCAGAACCGCGCTCAGCGCAGACACCACTTGCGCTTGGCGATCTGCGCGGGACAAGGCATCGATGTGGGTGAGTGCGTTCATGGCAAAGCTTTCAAGCGCAAAGGTTCAAAGGCAAGGGCGATCAGACTTATTTGAAAATGACGGTTTTGTGGCCATTGAGCAGCACACGGTGTTCGCTGTGCCATTTGACAGCACGCGCCAACACTTGGCTTTCGGTGTCGCGGCCTTGCGTGGTCAGGTCTTCCACTGTTTTGGAGTGGTCCACACGCGCCACGTCTTGCTCAATGATGGGGCCTTCGTCCAAGTCGGCCGTGACATAGTGCGCTGTGGCGCCAATCAGTTTGACACCGCGGTCATGCGCTTGGTAGTAAGGCTTGGCGCCTTTGAAGCTGGGCAAGAACGAGTGGTGAATGTTGATGGCACGGCCCGAGAGCTTGCGGCACAAGTCGTCCGACAAAATTTGCATGTAGCGCGCCAACACCACCAGTTCTGCGCCTTCAGACTGGATGATCTCGTACTGCTTGGCTTCGACCTCTGCTTTGTTCGCAGCCGTGACGGGAATGTGGTGGAAAGGCACGTTGTAGCTGGCCGCCAGTTGGTCAAACTCGCGGTGGTTGCTGACAATGGCGCGGATGTCGATGGGCAACAAACCGCTTTTCCAGCGGAACAGCAAATCGTTCAGGCAGTGGCCTTCTTTGCTGACCAAAATGACGGTGCGCATGGGCTGCGTGGTGCTGTGCAAATTCCAAGTCATTTGGAAGGGCGTTGCAAAGCTGCTCAGTTGGGTACGCAAGTCGGCTTCTGCCACTTGGTCGCAGGCAAATTGCACACGCATGAAAAACAGACCCGTGTCGTGGTCGTTGTATTGCGCGGCTTCTTCAATGTTGCCGCCGCGTTCCAGCAAAAAGCCAGAGACAGCGTGCACGATGCCCGTTCTGTCGGGGCAAGAGAGCGTGAGAATAAATGCGTGATTCATAAGCGACATTGTCGCAGGGACAAGGCCCGTTTGCCAAAACATGGGCTTTGGCGGGATTACACTGGTCACTTGATGAATTTTTGACCCCTTATGGGCAGCGAGGTGAGCACATGTCTTCTCCACAAAGTCAGCATCCAGCCGGCAGCACAGCCTTGAACATGGACCATCAGTGGTTGCCCTTCACGGCCAACCGCCATTTCAAGCAAGCACCGCGTATTTTTGTGGCGGCCGAGGGCATGCATTTCACCACCCACGATGGCCGGCAAGTCATCGACGGCATTTCCAGTCTGTGGTGTGTGGGCGCGGGTCACAACCGCAGACCCATTGCCGAGGCCATCAAGAAGCAACTCGACACCCTCGATTACGCCACCGCCTTTCAAATCAGCAACGACCAGGCCTTTGAAGCGGCCCAAATGATTGCCGATTTGTGCCCTGGCGACTTGAACAAAGTGCTGTTTTGCAATTCGGGTTCAGAGGCCGCCGACACTTCTTTGAAGGTGGCCTTGGCGTATCACCGTGCCCGTGGCGAAGGCCATCGCAACGTGTTCATTGGTCGCGAAAAGGGCTATCACGGCGTCAACTTTGGTGGCATGAGTGTGGGCGGCTTGCCCGCCAACCGCAAAGTCTATGGCGCGCAGTTGTTGCCCCGCGTGGACCACATGCGTTTCATCCACGACCCCGTCCACCATGCCTACATTCACAACCAAGAGCCTGTGTGGCAAGAAGACCCTTTGCTCGAATTGGAAGGTCGCATTTTGGCCCTTCACGATCCCAGCAACGTGGCGGCCATCATTGTGGAGCCCGTGGCCGGTTCAGCCGGTTGGTACCTGCCGCCCAAGGGTTATCTCCAGCGCCTGCGCCAAATTTGTGACAAGCACGGCATCTTGCTGATTTTTGACGAGGTGATCACGGGCTTTGGTCGCATGGGCACCAATTTTGGTGCCGATTAGTGCCGTGATTTCATTTACGACGCCATGATGAATTCAGGCGCCCCCGATTACGCCATCGAGTTTTTCCACGGCTACACCTACTCGGGGCACCCTGTGTCATGTGCCGCAGCCATTGCCACCTTGAAATTGCTCAAAGAAGAAAATTTGTTTGCACGTGCAGGTCAAATGGGTCCGGTCTTGGGCGATGCCATGCACAGCGCCCTCAAAGGCTTGCCCCATGTCATTGGCATTCGCAGTTTGGGCTTGGCCGGCGCGGTAGAGTTGGCCTCGATTCCGGGATCCCCTGGCAAACGCGCTTATGACATCTTCTTGGATTGTTTCCACAAAGGTGTTTTGGTGCGATCTGCTGGTGAAAACCTGGTGCTTTGCCCTCCGTACATTGTGGAAAAAGAGCACATCGACAAAATGGTCAACACCTTGGCTGACAGCATCCGCCAACATGCTTGAGCGCATGAAGGCTGGCGCAACACCCGCTTGTGCGTGGGGGTGAGTATTTCTTGCGCACCTTGGCTTACTTTTCCCAAATCGTCCTGACCTTGCTGGTGGCCTCGGCTTCGGCGCTGCTGTGCGTGTGGTTGCGCACGCCCATTCCTTGGATGTTGGGGCCCTTGTTGGGTGTGGCTGCGTTGTCGATTGCAGGAACGCCCATGCGCAGTTCGGGCTATTTGCGCAATGTGGGTCAGTGGGTCATTGGCGCGGCTTTGGGACTGTACTTCACGGCTGAAGTGGGCCAATTGGTGGTGGGTTTGTGGTGGGCGATTGTGCTGGGCATCTTATGGGCCTTGGCCATGGGGTATGGTTTTGGTTTGTGGTTGCAGTTCCGCAGTGCCGCAGATTTGCCCGGTGTGTCTGCCCGCGATTTGCGCGCCACCACCTATTTTGCAAGTGCCATTGGGGGTGCCTCTGAGATGGCTTTGTTGGCCGATCGCAATCGCGCCAGAACCGATTTGGTGGCGGCTTCGCACAGTTTGCGTTTGGTCTTGGTGGTGGTGTGTTTGCCATTTGGCATGCAATGGTTTCAGTCGCACTGGGGTTTGCATGTCAACAGCAGTTTGCTGCCCGGACCGCGTTTGATGCAATGGCCAGGCATCTTTTACTTGGCCTTGGCCACGGGTGCTGGGGCATTGCTCATGCACGCACTCAAACGCAACAACCCTTGGTTCATGGGGCCCTTGTTGGTGGCCATGGCCCTGACGCTGGCGGGTGTTCAGTGGACTGCCGTGCCGTCTGAAATGTCCAACATGGCCCAGCTTTTCATTGGCATCAGTTTGGGTGTTCGCTTCAAGCGAGAGTTTGTGCGCACGGCGCCCAAATGGTTGCTGTCAGTGGCCATGGGCACACTGGGCATGATGTTGCTTTCGGTTGTGTTTGGTTGGGCCTTGGCATGGGGCACAGGGTTGCATCCAGCCACCTTGATTTTGGGAACGTCGCCAGGCGGCATTGCCGAAATGGCCATCACGGCCAAGGTGTTGGAGTTGGGCGCACCCGTGGTCACTGCATTTCAGGTCTGCCGCTTGATTGCTGTTTTGTTGATCGTGGCGCCACTGTACAAGTGGGTGGCCTTGCCAGAGCAGGCCGAGCGGACCGACTTGCCGCAGTGATCGGACGCCAAGTGCCGAATCAGTGAACCACCACGGGCTGTTGGGCCAAGCCTGTGTATTTTTCCAAAGTGTCTTCGACTTCTTCTTGGGTTGGCGTGTTTTGTTGCCAAGCCTGAATGTGCATCTGGAACATCTCTGCCCAAGAGCCATCGAGGTAAACCTCTTTGCCCGAACGTTTGTCGACAATTTCAAAACCGTGTCGCTCAAGCATGGGGGCTTTAGGCGTTGTGCTTTCGTCACCTGTGTCGTTGGCCAACACGTGCATGACGGCAAAAGATTCGGATTCGTACAACAAGTTCATGGTGACATTCTGTCTTAAGTCGGTCCCAAATAGATAGGGGTCTTGAAATTATTTTCAAGCCCTGTTGCGGAACTTAATCTGGCAAAGGGGCCAGGGCCTCGGCGTTGCGCATTTCCATGTCGATGAAATTGCCAGAGACTTGTGTGATTTTGATCCGCGCTGGCAAACCGCCTTTGGCTTTGGCCAGCCACATTTCAATTTGACTGTCGTATTTGCCGCGGGGCAAACACACCCAGCGCTGTGTTTCCAGGCGGTCGCCGTTGACGTCGATGAATTCGTCGGCCTTGTAGGTGAGGGTCCAATTGACGGCATCTCGTGCCGTGGCTGTTTGAACGTTCAATTCGGCGCCAGGTGCGAAGCTCTGAGCCGACACGGTGGCCGCCATTTGAATGAACAAGCTCACTTGGTCTTGGGCGCCAGGCAGCAAAGGGGCACTGGGCAGGTTGCCACTGAAGCTGATTTTTTGGGTGCCGGTCTCAAAATGAGCTGCACGCTCACCGCGCCAACTGTCAGAGTAGCGGGCAGGGGCCAAGCCATTTTCGGCGAGCTGGCCCACACTGCGCCAGACCCGGCTGCCCACTAGAAAAGCTTTGACACGCAACTCTGCTTCGTAAGCTTTTGGCAGAGCCGTCCCTGCTTTGGTTTGCCATTTGAGTGAGCCCGATGCGTGGTATTGAAGGCCACGCTCTTGCCCTGTCAATTTGTAATTGATTTGCGTGTTGTCTGGAAAGTGACCCACCTTGGCCACCAGTGCCGATGCGTTGGGCGATGCAGGTTGTGCCGCTGGCTCTGCCGGTTTGACGATGGGCGGGATGGGCTCAATGGTCTCTTTGGGGGGGGCGATGTTGGCAGGCAACTCAGCAGGGGTTTCGATGGGTGGGGGCAGCGCAGCCGATGCCAGCGCTTGCAGGCCTGCGTCTGGCGTTTGTGGTGAAAGGGTCACCGCTTCGCGTGCGGGCGCTCGGGGAACTGGTCGAGCTGCCGGACGCGCTTGCACGGCTGAGTCCGGTGGGGGTTGGACCGTTTCAGTGTTGAGCACGCGTGTTTGCAAGGGTCCCCATTTTTGCGACTCAGGCTGCAACCGCCACACGTTGGATGCGGATGAAACCAGCAAAACAAAGTGCAACACAAGCATCCCAACACCCAAAGCCAGCAAATGCTGGCGCTTGGGCAAAGTGCTGTCAGTGGCGACGGTCATGTCAAAAGGGCAAGGTGGCGGTTAGGGAAATGGAGGGGGCATTTCAATTTTAGGCCCGCTCAGATTGGTTAAACTGAAGTGTGGCTTTGAATCCATTGCAAATCTTGGACAGCGCTCCCAAGAAAGCCCAACGAAAATCAATCTCGAGACTCAACATGAAATTAGCAACATACAAAGACGGATCCCGTGACGGTCAACTGGTGGTGGTCTCCCGCGACCTCAGCACAGCCCATTATGCGACGGGCATTGCCCAGCGCTTGCAGCAAGTCTTAGACGATTGGAATTTCCTAGCCCCCCAGCTGGAGGACCTCTATCAAACGCTCAATTCTGGCAAAGCGCGTCATGCGTTTCCTTTCGATGCCAAGCAGTGCATGGCGCCCCTGCCGCGTGCTTATCAGTGGGCCGATGGCTCTGCGTATTTGAACCATGTGGAATTGGTGCGTGCTTCACGCAGCTCCGAGGTGCCTCAGAGTTTTTACAGCGATCCGCTGATGTACCAAGGTGGCAGCGATGATTTCATCGGCCCTTGCGATCCCGTGGTGTGCCGTGATGAGGCTTTTGGCATCGACTTCGAAGCCGAAATCGCTGTGATCACGGGCGACGTGCCCATGGGCGTCACGCCCGAGAATGCCTTGGATGGCATTCGCTTGGTGATGCTGGCCAACGATGTCAGCTTGCGCAACCTCATTCCCAACGAATTGGCCAAAGGTTTTGGTTTCTTCCAAAGCAAACCTGCAACCGCCTTCAGCCCAGTGGCCGTGACCTTGGACGAATTGGGCAATGCATGGGACCAAGGCCGTATCAACCTGACTTTGCAATCCACTTGGAATGGTCGCAAAGTTGGCATGTGCGAAGCTGGCCCCGAAATGACTTTCCACTTTGGTCAGTTGATTGCGCACATTGGCAAAACCCGCAATGTGCGAGCAGGCTCCATCGTGGGCAGCGGCACGGTCAGCAACAAAAGCGTGGAGGTCAATGGCAAACCTGAGTGGGCCAAAGGTTACAGCTGCATCGCTGAAAAGCGCGCCATCGAAACCATATTAGATGGCAAGCCCAGCACCGAGTTCATGAAATTTGGCGACACCATTCGCATCGAGATGAAGGGTGCCGATGGTCAAAGCGTGTTTGGCGCCATTGACCAGAAAATCACGCCGCTCACGCCTTGAGTGGGCAGCCCCGCTCACTTGTTCGCAGCGCTTTTGTCAAGTGCTGCGCCAACGTCAAGGCTTGCTGGTCATGCGCGCCATGAAGAGCTCGTTGCTTGTTTTGCGATCTGCATGCACGCGTTGCATGCTGGGCCTTTCTGACCACATCTTCATGTAGGTTTTGACGGGCAAGTCGGCCAAGAAGTCTCGGCCATAGATGGTTTTGGTGGCGGCCGTGATCACAGGCAAGTGGACAGCGGCGGTGCAGTCGGCCAAGGTCAGCTCTGCGCCGGCAATGAAAGGCTTGAACTGCACCAAGGTGGCAAAGGCCGCCACGTTTTTTTCCAGCTGAGCCCCAATTTTTTCTTTGGTCGCATCGTTGACCTTGCCACCAAAGAAAGCCTCGGGGTACAAATTGCGCGCAAGCAACTCCAAGTGCAAGTCCAAGAATGTCATCAGCTCGCGCACTTTGGCGGCAGCAAAGGGGTCTTGCGGCATCAAGGGGTGGGCAGGGTAGGCTTGCTCGATGTATTCCACCATCACCGTCGACTCGCAGAGGTTGCCGTGTTCTGTTTTCAAATAAGGCACTTTGCCCAATGGACTGCCCAAGGGGTCTGTTTCGCCGACCCAGACCAACTCCTCTTCAAAGGCCACGCCTTTTTCAAGCAGTGCCAATTTGACTTTGTTGTGATAGTTGCTGGCACCAAAGCCGCAAAGTTTCAGCATGTTGTGTCTCCTGATTAGAAACGCCAAGCTTATGCGCTGCACGTGCGCGCTGGCGTCTCCAAGTTGACGCGATCCGGCGATGCGTTAAGCTTCTGTCCAAGACCTTTCTCTAGGAGCGACCCATGAGCGACCCATCTGCCTTTGGATTTGGAAAATTCGTACCAGGTTTTGATTTTTTGCAAAACCTAGGGCAAGCGGCCAACCCCGGCGCCAAAGGATCGCCCCAAGGCATGCCCAACATGGCCAGTTGGGTGGCGCCCACCCTGAACATCGAAGAGTTGGACAAACGCATTCAAGAACTCAAAACAGTTCAGTTTTGGCTCGAGCAAAACACCAACGCACTCAAGGCCACCATTCAAGCCTTGGAAGTTCAAAAGATGACCTTGAACACCCTCCAAGGCATGAACGTCAACATGGCCGATTTGGCCAAGGCTTTCACAGCCAAAATGCCAGACCTTCAACCTGGCAAAGAGACGGTTGCCGAGCACCCTGCGAGCAAACAGGCCGAAACAAGCCAAGCGCAAACGAGCACTGAAAATGCCAAAGACAAGCCCGCGGTGGATCCCATGCAATGGTGGGGCTCTTTGACTGAGCAATTTCAAAACATCGCAGCGGCGGCTGTGAAGGATGTCGCGGCAAAGGCGATGAAAGATGCGCCGAAACCAGCCCGAAAGAAAACAGCTGCCAAAAAACAAAGACCACCCACTTCATGAGTTTGTTTCCCTTTGGCCACGCCACACATCCGCAGTGGCAGATGGCAGCAGGCCTGGTCATCGCGCAAGTGCGCGCCCAGATGACCTTGCCCGGACATGCCAGCAAGCCCCGCTTGGGCCTGCTTTACATCACCGATCATTACGCCAACGAGGCGCAAGCCATCTTGGCGCACCTGCGCCAAGAGTTGCCCATGGTCAAAGATTGGGCCGGCACGGTGGGGGTCGGTGTGGCGGCCAACAACGCCGAATACTTTGATGAACCGGGCATGGCCTTGATGCTGTGTGATGTGCCTGCTGCACATTACCGCGTGTTCTCGGGCGCGCAAGCTTTGCCATCCGATTTTGTAGCGCAGAGTGCGCTGGTGCATGCCGATCCGCAGACACCCGACTTGGCCGAATTGATTGCTGAAATGGCGGGTCGCACCCAGTCGGGTTATTTGTTTGGCGGTCTGACGGCCAGTCGAGCGCGAAATCACAGAAGCCCAAGGCCATGTCATTTACCAACTCGATGGCCTGCCTGCACTCGATGTGTTGCTGGAAGATTTGCAAGTGTCTTTGAGCGATCCGCAAACAGCATTGTCTGCAGTTCGCGCGACCTTGGTAGGCCTGACCTCAGCGGGGCAACGTGCCATCGGCAGAACGGGCAGTTTGGGTGTGGATGTGCGGGTTCGCCACATCATTGGCCTGGACCCAGCGCGCAAAGGCATCGCCATTGCCGAGCACGTGGAAGCGGGCGAACGTATGGCGTTTTGCCAAATGAGTTTGCAAGCTGCCAAAGCCGATCTGCGCAGAATTTGTGCAGAGATCAGAGAAGAGCTAGAGCCCGAAACTTTGAGCATGGAAACAGCGCACGCATTGGCAACCAGTGAGGCCGAAGCTGCACCGCACCCTGCACGGCGCATTGCGGGCGCGGTGTATGTCAGTTGTTCAGGTCGCGGAGGGCCGCACTTTGGTGGCGACAGCGCCGAGTTGCAATGGGTGCGTCACGCTTTGGGTGATGTGCCATTGGTGGGCTTTTTTGCCAGCGGTGAAATTGCCCATCATCATCTGTATGGCTACACCGGTGTGTTGACAGTTTTCACCACACCGGCAGAAGCCACTTAAAGCGCAGTTTTTGCAACAACTTCAAACACCGCGTGCGCGGTCTTGTTTGAATTGCATTTGGAATGCGGCAAAGCTGTCGGCTTCCAATGCGGCACGCACTTCCTTCATGAGGTTCAAGTAATAGTGCAAGTTGTGAATGGTGGTCAACATGGGGCCGAGCATTTCACCGCAGCGATCGAGGTGATGCAAATACGCACGGCTGAAGCCTTCGCGACCCCCCTCGTCCCACGACACGCCTGAGCTGCCTGCGCAGGCATGGCATGTGCATGTGGTGTCCAGCGGTTGATGGTCTGTTTTGTGACGTGCATTGCGCAATTTCAAATCGCCAAAGCGTGTGAACACAGTGCCATTGCGGGCATTGCGTGTGGGCATGACACAGTCAAACATGTCAACGCCTTTTCATGTCGACCAAATGGTCGAGTGACTCTTGGCGCAAGTTTTCAAACATGCCGCCTTGCACAATGCCAAACAAAGCATTGGGATTTTCCAAACGCTTGAATTCATCTTGGCTGCGTTTGGCCCAACGCAAACTCATCTCCATTGATTGGCGCGCCTCGGCTTCAGTGGTGAGGTGACCTTTGGTTTCGTAAGGCGTGCACTCGTCCAATTGCATCACGATGTCCGAGTTCAGCACCGTTTGAATTTGCATGCTGATCTCAGGGGACATGAACAATTTGTCGCCATTCACAGGCGATGAAAAGTGCACACCTTCTTCGGTGATTTTGCGCATCTCGCCCAAGGACCAAACTTGAAAGCCACCCGAGTCCGTCAGGATGGGCTTCTGCCATTTTTCAAAACCGTGCAAGCCACCAAAACTGGCCATGATGTCCAGGCCTGGGCGCATCCACAAATGAAAGGTGTTGCCCAAAATGATTTGCGCACCCATCTCTTCGAGGCTGCGCGGCATCACACCCTTCACAGTGCCGTAGGTCCCCACGGGCATGAAGATGGGGGTCTGCACCACGCCATGGTTCAGTGTCAATTGACCGCGGCGCGCGTGGCTGTGCGGGTCGGTTTTGAGAAGTTCAAATTGAAGCATGCTTCATTCTAAGTAAGGGTTGTCAATTGGGCGCGAACGAGGTGCAGCAAAAAATCGATCAAGCCGCGCGCGTGAGCAGCATGGCATCGCCATAACTGAAAAAACGGTAGCGTTGTTCAATGGCATGGGCATAAAGTGCCATCACACGGTCGTAACCGGCGAGGGCGCTGACCAACATCATCAAGGTGCTTTTGGGCAAATGAAAATTGGTGATGAGAAAGTCCACCCATTGAAACTCAAAACCTGGGGTGATGAAGATTTGCGTGTCGCCTTGGGCTTGACCGGATTTGGCCCAAGACTCCAAGGTGCGCACGGAGGTGGTGCCCACGGCCCACACCTTGCCGCCCCGTGCGCGGCAGTCGTGCAAAGCTTGTTGGGTGCTTTCTGGCACGTCATACCATTCGCTGTGCATCGTGTGTTCCGCGATATTTTCAGTTTTGACCGGCTGAAATGTGCCTGCGCCGACGTGCAAAGTGACGCTGGCAGTTTGCACGCCCATGGTTTTCAGTTGCACTAACAAGGCATCGTCAAAGTGCAAGGCTGCCGTAGGTGCTGCAACGGCACCAGGGTTCCGAGCAAACACGGTTTGATAGCGACGTTCGTCTTCTGCAATGTCCGCTTCGCTGGCGCTGCCATCGCAGGGCCGCTCGATGTAGGGCGGCAGTGGCACGTGGCCGTATTGGGCCATCAACGCATGCGGTTCATCGCTCAGTGAAAAACAAAACAGCGCGCCCTTTTCGTCGGGCCAGCGACCCGTCAGCGTAGCGGTGAACCCCGGGGCTCCCGACTTGGCATCTCGGCCCATGTACAGCACACCGCCAAGTGGCGGCTTTTTGCTGACCTTCATGTGCGCCACCACCTGGTGACCGGGCAGTACCCGCTCAATCAACAGCTCTACCTTGCCGCCTGTGGACTTTTCACCAAAGATGCGGGCTTTGATCACCTGGGTGTCGTTGAACACCAGCAAGTCGCCTGGCTGCATCAGGCTGGGCAAGTCTTTGAAGATGCGGTCGGCGGGCTGAGTTCCACGTCCGTCCAACAATTTGGAGTGGCTTCGCTCGGCAGCAGGGTGCTGGGCAATGAGGTCTGGGGGGAGGTGAAAATCAAAATCGCTCAAACTGAACTGGCGCTGGGCGTCGTTTGTAGCGGTCAAAGGCAAAGAAGCGGTCATGTGCTTGAGGGCCGGACAGGCCCGTTCCAAGTAAAAAAATAGATTGTCCCACGACTCAAAGAGGTGGATACTGAAACCCTAGGCCCTTGGGGATGGGGTCAATGTGCCATGAATGTAAATAACATTCAAGAAAGTAAATATCCAAATTCACTTTCAGGCAGACCCCAGACAGTACCTTAGGGGAATGCCAACCGTACCAGAATCTCAACAGTTTGCTGATCGCTTGCGCAGTGCGTTGGAGAGTTCGGGGGTGCGTGCGTCCCCAACGGTGGTCGCCAACGCGTTCAACCTCCGCTACCACGGCCGCAGCATCACCCCCCACACCGCTCGAAATTGGTTGCTAGGCAAAGTCATGCCCACGCAGGACAAGCTTCGCGTGTTGGCCGATTGGTTGCAAGTCAGTCCAGACGAGCTGCGTTTTGGCCGTGCCCCTGGTAAAACTTACGTCTTTGAAATGGACTCGGGGCCCGTCGAAATGGGCCTGGCCGATCGCGAGATGGTCGACCGTTACCTGTCCTTGTCCCAAGAAGAACGCAAGACCATCCGAGACGTTGTGTCTGCCTTTGTCATGGCGCACGCCGCAAAATCCCTGCCCTGAAAGCGATTAGACCGAGCGGTCGCGCGTGCTTTTGCGGCAAGCTCACGGCACAATGGCGGCATGGTTGCACCTTCTGCATCGTCACCGCCCAAACCCTTGTCTGCGCCGCAAAAAGCGATGCGCAAAATGGGTTTGGTGCGTGACATCGATTTGGCCCTGCACATTCCTTTGCGCTATGAGGACGAAACGCGCATCGTCAAATTGAAAGATGTCCGTGAGGGTGATTCGGTTCAAATCGAAGCCACCGTCACCGCCTCTGAAGTCCAACTGCGCCCTCGCAGGCAATTGTTGGTGACCGTTGACGATGGCACAGACACCTGCGTGTTGCGTTTTTTCAGCTTCTATCCGGCACAGCAAAAAGCGTTGGCGGCAGGACAAGTGATCCGCGCCAGGGGTGAAATTCGCGGGGGCTTTTTGGGCCTGACCATGATGCATCCGGCCTTCAAGTCGGCCACGGGCGAATTGCCTTCTGCCTTGACGCCGGTCTATCCCACCTCTGCAGGATTGCCACAGGCCTACCTTCGTCGGGCCATTGCAGGCGCTTTGTCGCGGGCCGATTTGTCGGAGTCTTTACCGCCTTCCTTGGCCTGGCCCCAAGCACCGCGCGGACAAGCCATGCACAGCTTGAGGCAGGCACTCACTTACCTGCATCACCCTGCCGCTGATGCTTCTATTGCGGCATTGGAAGACCGTAGCCACCCGGCCTGGCAGCGCCTCAAAGCCGAAGAATTGTTGGCGCAGCAACTCTCACAGCACATGGCCAAACAAGAACGAGACCGCCTTCGTGCACCTGCCTTGAAAGCCAAAAAGGGCGGTTGGCACGACCAACTTCAAGCCGCTTTGCCTTTTCAGTTGACCGCTGCACAACAACGCGTTGGCGAAGAAATCGCACAAGATTTGGCCCGTTCCGTGCCCATGCACCGATTGCTTCAAGGCGATGTGGGCGCCGGCAAAACAGTGGTCGCCGCCTTGGCCGCCATGCTGGCCATTGATGCTGGTTGGCAATGCGCCTTGATGGCACCCACCGAAATTTTGGCGCAACAGCACTTCGCCAAGTTGGTCGGTTGGCTGGCCCCTTTGGGCGTGCAAGTGGCTTGGCTCACCGGCAGTCAAAAGAAAAAAGAACGCACCGAGATGCTGGCCTTGATTGAGTCAGGCCAAGCCGCCTTGGTGGTCGGTACCCATGCTGTCATTCAAGAGCAAGTGAAATTCAAAAACTTGGCCTTGGCGGTGATCGATGAGCAACATCGCTTTGGTGTCGCGCAGCGCTTGGCCTTGCGCGACAAGATGCAAGAAGAGGGCATGGAACCCCACCTGTTGATGATGACGGCCACACCCATCCCGCGCACCCTGGCCATGAGTTACTACGCTGACCTGGAGGTCTCGGTGATTGATGAGTTGCCACCAGGCCGCACACCCGTGGTGACCAAGGTGATCTCCGACAGCCGGCGCGATGAAGTGATTGGCCGCATTGGGGCGCAATTGGCCGAAGGCAGACAAGTGTATTGGGTCTGCCCCCTGATTGAAGAAAGCGAAGCACTTGACCTGACCAATGCCACTGCCACGCACGAAGAGTTGTCGGCCGTCTTGCCAGGTGTCACCGTAGGTCTCTTGCATTCGCGCATGTCG
>RFVJ01000180.1 GCA_009928125.1 Betaproteobacteria bacterium | reverse complement strand
GTGGCGGCCGAGCTCACCAAGCAATTGGGTGTCAGTGTCTATGTTGAGAACAAACCCGGCGGTGCCGGCGTCACGGCCATGGTGGACGTGTCCAAGGCTGCACCCGATGGACACACCATCATCTTGGGTCACGTGGGCACCTTGGCGGTCAATCCATACATGCTGAAAAACCAACCCTACGACGTCAACAAAGACTTCATGCCGGTCACATTGCTGGCCAAAGTGCCCAATGTGTTTGTGATTCACCCCGATGTGCCCGCCAAAAACTTCAAAGAGTTTGTGGCCTATGCCAAGAAAAATCCAGGTCAACTCAATTATGGTTCTGCAGGCAATGCCAGCGCAGGTCATTTGGCCATGGAGTATTTGAAGTTGGTGACCGGCATGTACATCACGCACATTCCTTACCGCGGCACGGGCCCTCAGTTGACGGATTTGTTGGCCGGACGCACACAAGCTTCTTCTGCGGGCATGCCCGCATTGGGTGCGCACATTCGCAGCGGCAAATTGCGCGCCATTGCGGTGGGTACGCAGCAGCGCATTCCTGCATTGCCCGATGTGCCCACAGTGGCTGAGTTGGGCTTTAAGGATTTCGAAACCTCACAGTGGTACGGCATCATGGCCCCCGCTGGCACCCCGCCCGACATCGTGAAGCGCTTGCAAGAGGAGTCTTACAAAGCGCTCAAATCAAGTGCAGTCACAGAACGCTTCGCGACTGACAACGCGGTGGGCGGTGGCGGCCCTGCGACGGAATTTGCCGCTTTCATTAAAAATGAGCAGCGCATTTGGAGCGACATCGTTAAACGCGCAGACATCAAGGCCGATTGATGTCAATGCAAGCTAAGTTGGAGTTGGCATGAGTTTGGATGTCTTGGTCATTGGAGGTGGAAACGCCGCGTTGAGTGCGGCGTTGATGGCCAGAGAAGCTGGCGCCAGTGTCATGGTGCTCGAATCTGCGCCGCGTGAATGGCGTGGTGGCAACTCGATGCACACACGCAATTTGCGCTGCATGCACGATGCACCGCAAGATGTGTTGGTTGACGCCTACCCAGAAGAAGAGTTTTGGCAAGACTTGCTCAAAGTGACTGGCGGCCTCACCGACGAGCACATGGCGCGATTGGCCATTCGCCACTCCCACCATTGCCGCCCTTGGATGGTCAAACATGGTGTGCGCTTTCAGCCCTCTTTGTCGGGTGCCTTGCACACAGCGCGAACCAATGCGTTTTTCATGGGTGGTGGCAAAGCGCTGATCAATGCGTATTACCGCAGCGCCGAAAAACTCGGCATTCAAATTCACTACAACGCTGAAGTCAACGAACTCGAGTTGGAAAACGGTGTCTTCAAAGCCGCGTTGGTGAAGCACAAGTCACCCCAAGGCGAGGTCTTGCGCACCGAGCGCATCACGGCCAAAGCCTGTGTCATGGCGGCGGGTGGTTTTGAATCCAACATTCCTTGGCTGAAAGAGGCATGGGGTCAAAACGCGCAAGGCGAATTTCCGGCGGACAACTTCCTCATTCGCGGCACCCGATTCAATCAGGGCACTTTGCTCAAGCATTTGCTTGACAAAGGTGCTGACCAAATCGGCGACCCCACGCAAGCCCACATGGTGGCCATTGATGCGCGTGCCCCTTTGTACGACGGCGGCATTTGCACCCGCATCGATTGCGTTTCCTTGGGTGTGGTGGTGAACAAAAACGCCGAACGCTTCTACGACGAAGGTGAAGATTTTTGGCCCAAGCGTTATGCCATTTGGGGTCGCTTGGTGGCGCAGCAACCGGGTCAAATCGGCTACTCCATCACAGATGCCAAAGCCGTAGGCCGTTTCATGCCGCCTGTGTTTGCAGGCACTGTGGCGCAAACACTGCCCGAGTTGGCGCAGAAGTTGGGCTTGAGTGTTGACACCTTCATGGCCACCTTGAATGCCTACAACCAAGCTTGCGTGCCAGGACATTTTGACCACACCGTGCTCGACGATTGCCATACAGAAGGTGTAACGCCTGCCAAAACACACTGGGCCTTGCCACTCGATACCGCACCTTTTTATGCGTACCCCGTCAAACCTGGGGTTACTTTCACCTACCTCGGTTTGAAGACCGACGAGACCACTGCGGTCAGGTTTCAAGATCAGGCCAGCCCCAACTTGTTTGTGGCGGGTGAGATGATGGCCGGCAACGTGCTGGGCAAGGGCTACACCGCTGGCGTGGGCATGACCATTGGCACCGCTTTTGGACGCATCTCCGGTGAACAGGCTGCGCGTGCTGCCTTGGGCACGCCCGCTTCAGTGCCCACCTTGGCACAGCGCGTGATGCAAGGCACTGCCGACATAGACACTTTGGTGTCTTCTTGAGAAGAACAACCATGCAAACACTTCAGCAATTGACACAAGAAGCACAGGCTTTGGCGCGTGGCGACATTGTTTTAACAAGTTCTGAAAAAGAAGTGGCTCGCCAACTTCAAATTTGCAATGGCTGCCGCTATTGCGAAGGCTTCTGCGCCGTATTTCCGGCGATGACGCGGCGCTTGGAATTTGGCAAAGCCGACATCCATTACTTGGCCAATTTGTGTCACAACTGCGGCGCGTGTTTGCATGCATGCCAGTACGCACCGCCACATGAATTTGCCATCAATGTGCCCAAGGCCATGGCCACCGTGCGCGGACAAACCTATGCCGATTACGCGTGGCCGCCAGCGCTTGGCAAGCTTTATCAACGCAATGGTTTGACCCTGTCTTTGGCCTTGGCGTTCAGTTTGACTTTGTTCATGCTGTTGGCATTGCAAAACAATGGCACGCTGTGGGGGCCTGTGGTGCAAAACGGCCAGCAAGGTTTCTATGCCATCTTTCCGCACAACCTGATGGTGAGTTTGTTTGCGCCTGTTTTCTTGTGGGCTGTGTTGGCGTTGGGCATGGGTGTCAGTCAGTTTTGGAAAGATGTGACCCCTGCCACCAGTGGTGCGCCTTTGAGCACACCTGCGGCCGCTGAGGCCACACACGATGCGCTGAAGTTGACGTACTTGGGCGGTGGCCATGGCGATGGGTGCAACAACGAAGACGATGCTTTCACCCTGGCGCGCAAACGTTTCCACCACCTCACGTTTTATGGCTTCATGTTGTGCTTTGCCGCCACCAGTGTGGCCACCTTGTACCACTACGCTTTGGGCTGGCCTGCGCCTTACGATTTCACCAGCCTCCCCAAAATCTTGGGCACCGTGGGCGGCATTGCATTGACACTGGGCACCCTGGGTTTGTGGCGTCTGAACTTGGCGCGTGACCCCCAGCATGGTGATGTGAATCAACGTCCCATGGACCGCGGCTTCATTGCTTTGTTGTTCTTGATCAGTGTCACAGGTCTGGCTTTGATGCTGTCCAGAAACACCGTGGCCATGCCTTCATTGCTGGCACTGCATTTGGGTGGCCATGCCTTCATTGCTGGCACTGCATTTGGGTTTGGTGATGGCCTTGTTCTTCACCTTGCCCTATGGCAAATTTGCACACGGCATTTTCAGAATGGCGTCGCTGCTGCGTTTCTCCGTGGAAAAACGTCAGCCCAGCAAGTTGGCCTTGGGCGGTGATTGAGACTGTTCAGGCCAGTGTGGTGGCAGCGTTGATCACGCCACCGCCCAAGCACACTTCGCCGTCGTACAGCACCGCGCTTTGTCCGGGCGTCACTGCCCATTGGTGCTCGTCAAATGCCAATGAAAACTCAGTGGCTTTCAAAGGGGTCAAGTCACAAGCGGCATCCGCTTGGCGATAACGGGTTTTGGCGGCGTAGCGGCCTGCAAGGGGTGCAGAGCCTGCGCACCAACTGGCATCGGCCGCAGCCAATTGCGGCGACAACAGCCAGGGATGGTCATGGCCTTGCACCACCCACAAAATATTCTTCGCCATGTCTTTGCGCGCCACAAACCATGGGGTGTGTTCGCCGCCCCCACGTTGCGCACCTTTTTCTTTGATGCCACCAATGCCCAAGCCTTGACGTTGGCCCAGTGTGTAAAAACTCAAACCGACATGTTTGCCGATGGTGCGACCCGTTGGATCTTGAATAGGACCTGGCTCTTTCGAAATATAGCGATTTAAAAAATCACGGAAAGGGCGTTCGCCAATGAAGCAGATGCC
>RFVJ01000179.1 GCA_009928125.1 Betaproteobacteria bacterium | reverse complement strand
AGTGCGCCCACCATTGCCGATGCTGTGTTTGCGCGCACCATGAGTGCGGTGCAGCCTGAGCGCGTGGTGGCTTCCAAATTGCTAAAGGGTCCTCAGCCCCAAGCTGTACAAAACCTCCAAGAAGTCTTGCCCAAAATTAAAAAGGCTTTGCTGGCTGCCAAAATTTGCGCCTATGCCCAAGGTTTTGCTTTGATCAAAGCGGGCGACAAAGAACACGATTGGCAATTGCCCATGGACAAAGTGGCGTCGGTGTGGCGCGCTGGGTGCATCATCCGTGCGCATTTGCTGGAAGACATTCGCCGTGCCTTTGCCGTCCAACACAATCTCACCAACTTGCTGGTGGACGATCACTTTGCACGCCTGATGGCCGAGTGCCAACAAGATTTGCGTGAGGTGGTGGCCATGGCTGCCATGAATGGTGTGGCAGTGCCTGCCTTCATGAGTGCGTTGAGCTACTTCGGTGACGCCAGGGCCCAACAACATGATGCTGTTGGCCTCGGGCGTTAACTTTGGTGTGAAGCGCACACTGCCGCATTGGCTGGGCGTTTCTCTGGGTCACTTTGTCATGCTGCTCTTGGTCGGTGCGGGTCTCGAAAGTTTGCTGAAGGCTTATCCCTTGGTGTACCAAGTGATGAAGGTCATCGGCTTTGCTTACTTGGTGTATCTGGCATGGGGCGTTGCCCGCAGTGGTGCGCCAGAGCGCAACGGCGAAGAGGCCACGCAACCCATCAGCTTTTTAGGTGCTGCCGCTTTTCAGTGGTTGGATCATGGCCATCGGCTATTTCAGCAACTACATGCCCACCGATGCATCGCTTACTTTTGTGGTGCTGACCTGTATGATGTTCAGCAGCATCAATTTTCCCAGTGTGGGTTTGTGGGTGTGGCTGGGCGCTAAGTTAGAGCGCTATTTGCAACAAACCAGGTGGCGCCGCCTTTTCAATTGGACCATGGCCTTGTTGTTGGTGGTGTCCATGGTTCCTGTTTTGTTTGTTTAAGTTAAGAGTAACTTGGTTCATGAAAAAAATTCTCAGTACGTTGGCATTGTCTTTGTCAGTGATGTCTGCACAAGCTGGTCGTCCCTTGAATGTAGACGATGCCAATGTGAACGATCAGGGCGTTGCCCACATTGAAACGTTTTGGTCCCGCGCAGCCGATGGCTCGCGGACATTGACCATTGCGCCCACATACTCACCTTTGCCTGGATTGGATTTGATTGCACTCAATGTGCGAACTTTTTCAGGCGGTCCGCACAGTCAAACAATTCAAGCCAAGCTGCAAGTGACGGCACCTCAAAAAAAATCATGCCACTTTGCGTGGGTGCTGGGTGCCACGCAATGGCAAAAAGGTGATGGTCAAAAATCTTTTGTGTCGGGCAATACAAGCTGCGACATGGGCGCAGGTACCCTTCATTCAAGTTGGGTCAGTGCCAGAGATGCTGAAGGCAAAGACGTACCGTCATGGGGCGTGGCCTGGGAACAAACCATGGGTGATTGGACCGCTCACATTGAATCAGTGGCACAGCGTGCCTCCAAGCCTTTGGTAGGTGTTGGTTTGCGAAGAGATGTCTTGCCAGGTTTGCAGATGGATGGCACGTGGGGCAAACAAGGCGGCAAAGCGGTATTCAGCTTGGGCACCAAGTACACATTCCAGTGATTGGAAGTAGCACTTGCATCCAAGTGACGCAGCCTTGCTTCAGGCCTTTTTTGCCATCGATTGAGCCAAAGCCTCAGCCACTTTAATGCCATCCACGCGCCACTTTAATGCCATCCACGCCTGCCGACAAAATACCCCCAGCATAACTGGCGCCTTCCCCTGCAGGATAGAGTCCTTGCGTGTTCAAACTTTGAAAGTTCTCTCCGCGCGTTATTTTGAGAGGCGATGACGTGCGTGTTTCGACACCGGTTAACACGGCATCTTGCATGTCGTAGCCTTTGATCTTTCGACCAAACACCGGCAGCGCTTCACGCATGGCTTGGACTGCGAACGCGGGTAGCACTTGCGACAAATCGCCCAAGCGCACGCCTGGTTTGTAGGAGGTTCGCTGGTGGCGGCCACCACTGTGCCGCCGGGGCACATGCAAAAGCTGTAAACCGCACGACCGTTTTGTGCGTGGTGCACCAGCTTGTAATCGGCCGCGCCTAACAAAGGATGACCGGCATGACGTCCCCATCGGGCTGCATCAATCACACTTTGCGGATGTTCGATGCGCACGCCCATCGAAAATGCTTTGGCCTCCAGGTAAACACCGCGCTCGTACAACAAGGTGAAGGTGTCGCGAGAGCTGTGGCCCAAAGCCAGCACCACATGCTTTGTGGCCAGGTGTGTGCGTGCGCCCGTGTTGCGGTCTTCCATGTGCAAGCCAGTGACTTGTCGGCCCTGCGCGGTGGTTTCAATGTCGATGTCGATCACGCGTTGTTCAAATCGCACTTCGCCGCCCATCGCAATGATTTGCGCTCGCAAGTTTTCCACCACCTTGACCAACTTGAACGTGCCGATGTGCGGGTGCGCTGCAAACAAAATGTCGCTGGGTGCGCCGGCCTTGACAAACTCGTTCATCACCTTGCGACCCAGATGGCGTGGGTCTTTGATTTGGCTGTAGAGCTTGCCGTCAGAAAAAGTGCCAGCACCCCCTTCGCCAAATTGCACATTGCTTTCGGGGTTGAGTGTTTTTTGGCGCCACAAGCCCCAGGTGTCTTTGGTGCGTTGACGCACGGGGCTGCCGCGTTCAATGACGATGGGCTTGAAACCCATTTGCGCCAGACTCAAGGCTGCAAAAATGCCGCAAGGACCAAAGCCCACCACCACGGGTCGTTCGCCGTCTACCAAACCAAAGTTGGCGGGCGCGATGTCGACAATGAACACCGCCAACAAATCGGCTTTGCGTGCGTCGAAGCTGCGTTTGAACACATGCAGTTGGTCAATTGCCATCGCATCCAGACCCAGTGCTTTGGCGGCCAGCACTCGCAAAGCTTCTTCAGGGTGAGGGGGTGGAATGCGATCTTCGTCAGTTTCTGACGGTGCATCGGCTGCGCGACGGACTTCGACGGGCAATGCCGACAAAGGCAGTTTGAGTTCTGAAATTCGAATCATGGCGATGGATCGATGGGCTTGTGGTTATCAAGCAGACCCGCCAATTATCGCGCGAAGTGCAAAGCAAGGAAACCCTGCTTTGCATCGGCAGGCTTGGACTTTCAGCTTGGCAAGAAGCCTTCAATCGACAGATAACGCTCGCCTGTGTCGTAGTTAAAGCCCAACACGGTAGCGCCTTCAGGCAGCTCTTTCAATTTTTGAGCAATGGCGGCCAAGGTGGCGCCTGACGAAATGCCGACCAACAAACCTTCTTCGCGTGCGGAGCGACGTGCGTATTCGCGCGCGTCTTCGGCTTCCACTTGAATCACGCCGTCTAGCAAACGGGTGTCTAGGTTCTTAGGAATGAAGCCAGCGCCAATGCCTTGGATGGGATGGGGAGAGGGAGCGCCGCCCGAGATGACAGGCGATGCACTGGGTTCAACCGCAAACACTTTGAGATGCGGAAATTTGGCCTTCAACACTTGGGCGGTACCCGTCAAGTGGCCGCCGGTGCCCACACCTGTGATGATGGCGTCGATGCCCTCAGGGAAGTCCGCCAAAATTTCTTGTGCGGTGGTGCGCACGTGGACATCGACGTTGGCGGGGTTGTTGAATTGCTGGGGCATCCAAGCACCTGGCGTGCTGGCCACCAACTCCTCTGCACGGAAGTCGGCTCAATGATGGTGCCACCAGGTTTCAGAGCGCCTGATTTTTCGGCATCCTCCACCATGGCCAAGGCAATGCGGTCTTTCACAGAACCACCTGGGTTGCTGCGCTCGGATTTGACCCACACATTGGCATTGGCGCCAAACAGTTTGTGGATGCGGATGTGAGGCGTGTTGCCAATGGTCTGTAAAACGTTGTGCGCTTTCATGATTGAGGTCCTTGTGGCGTGAGGGTTCGAGAACGTGCGTCTGATTTTGACCGACTTGTTCTGTCAATTTCATCATAAGGATATGCCGCGAGGCGATAATGTGCACGTGAAGCCTGCCAGACCGTCGCTGGTGCAAGCTGCAAAGCCATGGCGAAAGCCATGGGCCGAAAGGCCGCACTGGAGGAACGTCCGGACTGCACAGGACAGCGTAGGAGGTAACACCTCTC
>RFVJ01000178.1 GCA_009928125.1 Betaproteobacteria bacterium | reverse complement strand
TGTGGTGCGCAGCAGCAACTTCACACCCAAATGGGATTCGAGCGCATCCAAACGTCTGCCAATGATGGCCGGCGCAACGCCTTCCGCGCGCGCCGCAGCACTCAGGCTGCCACGCGTGGCGACCGAGACAAAGGATTCAAAAACTTTGAGTTTGTCCATCAGTCAAATTTGATGCCGGCTTCCCGGATCAAATCACCCCATTCGGTTTGTTCGGATTTCAAATACGCAGCAATTTTTTCCAAGCCGCCGCCAAGGGGCGTGCTGCCCTCGGCCGCCATTTGCGAGGAAAAGCCGGGGCTGCTCAAAGCCTTTTCTGCTGCGGCATTCAAGCGCCGCAAAATGGGCAAAGGTGTGTTGGCTGGCGCCACCACCATTTTCCAGTCGACCGCTTCAAAGCCTTTGAAGCCTTGCTCGGCCACAGTGGGTACATTGGGCAAGACTTTCAGTCTTTGCGAGGAGGTGACAGCCAAAGCTTTCAACTTGCCACCTTGCAACATGCCCAAGACCGATTGCGGTGTTGAAAACATGTAATCGGTTTGGCCACCCAGCAAATCGGTGATGGCGGGCGCTGCGCCTTTGTAAGGCACACTCAAAACTTTGAAGTTGGCTTTTTTGGACAGCATCTCGCCAGCCAAATGACCCACCGTGCCTGTGCCAGCCAACGCTTGTTTGATGAACTCGGGTTTGGCCCTGGCGGCTTTGATCATGTCGTCTAAATTCTTCCACGCAGAATCTGCGCGCACCACCATCACCATGGGCACTTCGGCCACCAGTGCCACCGGCACAAAGTCTTTGCCTGCATCAAATGGCAACTTGGCCATGGCCACGGGGTTGATGGCCAGGTTGGACGTTTGCCCCATGCCAATCGTCAGGCCATCGGGCTTGGCCTTGGCCACCAAGTCCATGCCAATGTTGCCGCCTGCGCCGGGTTTGTTGTCAATTAAAAAAGCCCACTGTGTGTCTTGCGTGATTTTTTCAGCCAAGTGGCGCGTCACAGTGTCGGTCCCACCGCCAGGGGTGTAGGGCACGATGAACCGAATGGGTTTGTCGGGCCAATTGCTCTGTGCTTGAGCAGGCACGAGACCTGACAAGGCCGCACAGAAACTGAGGCACATGAACAAAGGCCATCTGAATCGCATTGGACGTGCTGGCTGTGACACGTTGTGTTTTAAAAACAAGTCGATGCAAGTCATGTGAGGATGTCCTTTGTTACGAAGGGTTGCTCAGTTTTTGGATCGCTTCAGCGCTGTACCCCAGACTGCTGAGCAAACTCTCGTTGTGCTCGCCCAGGTGAGGCGCCGATTGCCGTACTTTCAATCGCTCTTGGTTCAGGCTGAGGGGCAGCAACACTGTGTTGACGGTGCGGCCATCGTTCAATTCAAGTGGCGCCAAACCACCGGTGGCCTTCAAGTGGGGGTCTTCCAAAAGATCTTGCGGTGCCGTGATGGGCGCATAAGGCAGTGCATTTTTTTCAAACACATCGCTCAACTCTTGCGCTGAAAAATCTTTCAGCCGTTCGCGCAGCAGAGGGATCAGCCAATCGCGCGCCAACACCCGTTGGTTGTTGTTGGCCAAGCGTGGATCAGCCAGCAAATCTGGGTAATTGAAAACATCGCAGAAAATTTTCCAAGCGGTGTCGCTGACCACAGCCAAGAAAATTTGCTCGCCGTCTTTCACCACAAACACGTCATAAACACCCCATGCAGAAATGCGCTCGGGCATGGGCGCTGCAGGTTTGCCAGTCACTTGGTACTGCATCATGTGCTGTGCCACCAAGAACACATTGTTTTCAAACAAGGCGCTTTGAACTTCCTGGCCTTCACCTGTTTGTGCACGTTGCGCCAGTGCGGCCATGGCCCCAATGGCGCCAAACATGCCGCCCATGATGTCGTTCACACTGGTGCCTGCGCGCAAAGGGTCGCCGCGTCGGCCTGTCATGTAGGCCAGTCCGCCCATCATTTGCACCACTTCGTCCAGTGCGGTGCGGTGGTCATAGGGGCCAGGCAAGAAGCCTTTGAGCGAAACGTAAATCAGGCGCGGGTTGATTTTTTTCAAGGTCTCGTAATCGAGGCCCAGTTTTTTCATGGTGCCTGGCTTGAAGTTCTCGCTGACGATGTCGGCAGTGGCGATCAAGCGCAGCACCGCTTCTTTGCCCTCGGGCGTTTTCAAGTCCAGCGCCAAACTTTTTTTGTTGCGATTGAAGAGCGGATAAAAACCAGCCCCTGAACCCAAAAGTTTGCGGGTGTTGTCGCCTTCATGGCCGTGACCGATGGGTTCCACTTTGATGACTTCAGCGCCCAAGTCGGCCAGCACCATGCCGCAGGTAGGACCCATCACCATGTGGGTGAATTCAACAACGCGAATGCCTTCGTAGGGCAGAGGTTTGGCAGTGTTCATGCTTTTCAATCAAATGTGTTCGAGTCCCCAACCTTTGGGCAGGCCCGCGTCGGGGGTCATGCCATAGAGGGGTTCGCCTGGCAGGCCGTCCCTCAAGGCTTGGCGTGCTGCCATCAGTTTGGCAAGGTCGATGCCGGTGTCGATGCCCATGGCTTCAAACATGAAGACCAAGTCTTCGGTGACCACATTGCCCGACGCGCCAGGTGCATAAGGGCAGCCGCCCAAACCAGCCAGGGAGCTGTCGAAGACGCGAACGCCCACATCGTAGGCTGCCAAGCAATTGGCCAGGCCCAAGCCGCGGGTATTGTGCATGTGGGCCGCGCCCGTCTTGTCGCCGATTTCGGCAAACACGCGTTTGAAAATTCTGCGCACTTGCTCGGGGTTGGCCATGCCCGTGGTGTCCGACAAGCCCGACTCGTCGGCGCCCGCTTCAATCACGGCAGCGGCCAGCTTCACCACATCGTCTTCAGACACATGGCCTTGCAGGGTACAACCAAAGGCGGTTGAAATGCCCGCCTCCACTTTCACGTGGGGCGCCAATTCATTGCGCACTTGAATGATGGCGCGAACCTCTTCCACCATGGCCTCTCGTGTTTTGCGCACATTGGCCAAGGAATGGGCCTCGCTGGCGGAGACGGGGATGGTGAGTTTTTGAGCACCGGCTTTCAAGGCCGCTTCAGCACCTTTTCGGTTGGGCACCAAGGCCATGACCGTCACGTGGGGGTATTGGAGGGCGTGTTGAACAACTTCGGCGGCATCGGCCATTTGCGGCAGCAAATGCGCAGGCACAAAAGAAGCCACCTCAATTTCTTGCAGACCTGAGGCGACCAAGGCATCCACCCATCGCAGTTTGTGGGCGGTGGGCATGGTTTGCTTGACCGACTGCAAGCCGTCGCGCGGGCCCACTTCACTGATCAGGATGCGTTCTTTGGCCATGGGGGTGTTTGCAAGGGGTCTGAAACCCAGAAAGGGCGATGGCACTATTTTCCCTAATTTTGGTGATGGACGACCTAACCTTTGCAAAAAAGTCACAAGTCAAAAGCCATTTCACTGATTTATAAACCTTGAAACATCGAATAAAGTGGGTGTCATAGGCGCTCCAAATCCGGACAGAATTGTTCAAGAACGCCCCCCATTTCCATTTTTTACATTTCTAGAGGCTCTCATGACCCAACGCACCAGCATTCACGGCCTGCACGTGGCCACCCCTTTGTATCGCTTCATTGAAGACCAAGTCTTGCCTGCTGTGGGCGTGAAGAGCAAAACTTTCTGGGCTGGTTTTGACGGCATCGTCAAAGATTTGGCGCCACAGAACATTGCCTTGTTGGCTGAGCGCGATCGCATTCAATTGGAAATGGACAAGTGGCACACAGCGAATCCTGGTCCTATTGCGGATGCCAAAGCCATGAAGGCTTATCGCAAGCATTTGACTTCCATCGGTTACTTGGTGCCCGAGCCTAAGAGCCCCAAAGCCACCACACGCTGAATTGGCCGTGTTGGCGGGCCCTCAGTTGGTGGTACCGATTTTGAATGCGCGCTATGCCTTGAATGCCGCCAACGCACGTTGGGGTTCTTTGTACGATGCCTTGTATGGCACCGACGCCTTGAGCGAAGCCGATGGCTGCGAAAAAGGCACAGGCTACAACCCCAAGCGCGGCGCCAAAGTGATCGAGTACTGCCGCTATGTACTGGACCGTTGCGCGCCGCTCAAAAAAGGTTCGCACATTGACAGCACGGGCTACAGCGTGAAGGGTGGCAAGTTGGTGGTCAGCTTGAAGTCTGGCACCACCACCTTGGCCGATGCCAAGCAATTTGTGGGCTTCCAAGGCGATGCCAAAGCGCCCACTTCTTTGCTGTTCAAACA
>RFVJ01000177.1 GCA_009928125.1 Betaproteobacteria bacterium | reverse complement strand
GTCATGTACTTGGCCGTGGTCACGCGGCTGATGGTGGACTCGTGCAAGCCCAATTCATCGGCAATTTCTCGCAGCACCAAGGGGCGCATGGCCAATTCAATGGGCTTCGCCTTTGCCGCCGCGCAAGGCGTTGGCGTAAATGTCGTGCACCCGCAGTTTGGGCATCACATCGGGGTTGAGCTGAACTCTGAAGTGCGGCTCGCCGCCTTTGCGCGTACCAATGACCAACACATCGGGCACGATGACATGCTGCTCGGCATTGGCAAAAGGACGACCGGGTTTGGGCTCTAAGCGTGTGATGAATGCCAGCGCTTGTTTGACGATGCCTTCGTCTTCACCGCATTGAACCGCCAAGCGTTTGAAATCGCGTTTGGCCAGCAGCTCCAAAGGCAGCGCGCAAATTTTGAGGCCTACGGCAGCCACTTCGTGGTCGGGCTCATCTTTCAAGATGGCTTTGAGTTGAATGCGCAAGCACTCGCCCAAATCACGTGCGCCAATGCCCACCGGTTCGAGTGATTGCAGCAAGCTCAAAGCCACCGTGAAGCGGTGCACCAACTCTTCCAATTGCTCAATGTCGTCGGTGCCGGCCAGGCCTTGCGCCAAAGACTCGAGGCTGTCTTCCAAATAGCCATCGTCGTTCAAGGACTCGATGAGGAAGCGCAAGGCTGCGCGGTCAATTTCGGACAAGCGCATCGACAATGCCTGACGGTGCAAATACTCGGTGAGTGAACCTAAGCCGCGCGCCAACTCAATGGCATCGGCGCCTTCCGAGTCGTTCTGGGTGTTGTTCTTGCGTGCGCCGGCATCGGTGCCCCATTCACTGTCGTCGGGTGCCATCTCGACGCTGCCATCACCGTCCCAGCTGTCGGCCACATCGGTGACGGCTTCGTCGTTGGAAACGGAGGCTGTAGATTCGCTCGCCGCATCGCGTGCATCAGCACCGGCATCGCTGGCCGCTTCTGATACGCGGTCACCCAAGCTGACACGCGCGCACGCGCGTCGGCTTCTGGCAAACCAAAATCTTCTTGAGGTGCTTCGTCGGTGCTGCGCTCAAGGAAAGGGTTTTCGTCGAGCATTTGCTCGACTTCTTGGCTGAGCTCTAAGGTGGAGAGTTGAAGCAGCCGAATCGATTGTTGCAACTGTGGCGTCAGCGCCAAGTGCTGGGACATCCGAAGGGAAAGGCTTTGCTTCATGGGAGTTCAGCCATCACATTCGGAAGTGTTCGCCCAAGTAGACGCGGCGCACATCGGCGTTGTCCACAATGTCTTTGGGCGTGCCTTGGGCCAACACACGACCTTCGCTGATGATGTAGGCGTGGTCACAGATGCCCAAGGTTTCGCGCACATTGTGATCGGTGATGAGCACGCCAATGCCGCGCTCTTTCAAAAACGCAATGATGCGTTGAATTTCAATCACCGCAATGGGATCGATGCCCGCGAAGGGCTCGTCGAGCAAAATGAACCGAGGGTCTGTGGCCAAGGCGCGCGCAATTTCAACCCGTCGACGTTCGCCGCCCGACAAGGCCAAGGAAGGTGAGTCGCGCAGATGGTCGACACGCAAGTCTTTCAACAGCGCTTGCAGTCGATCTTGAATGTGGCTTTCGCTAGGCGGCTTGCCCTCCGCATCGTTTTGCAATTCAAGCACCGCACGAACGTTCTCGGCCACCGTGAGTTTTCTGAAAATAGAAGCTTCTTGCGGCAAGTACGACAAGCCCATGCGCGAACGGCGATGGATCGGCATGCGTGTGACGTCTTCACCATCGATCAAAATTTGTCCACCATCGGTGCGCACCAAACCCACCATCATGTAGAAGGAAGTGGTTTTGCCTGCGCCATTGGGGCCTAGCAAGCCGACCACTTCACCTTTTTGAACTTTGACGGAAACATCAAACACCACTTGCCGGCTGCCGTAGGACTTTTGCAGGTGCCGCGCTTCTAAGCTGCTGATGGCGTGTTCTGGGCTCATGGTTTGTCGTTGCCAAGGCGAGGGCTGGGTTTCAAGGCCGGGCCTGAAGGCGTGGCGGGGACATCACTTGTTTTGGGTCGAGGGGTGATGGTGGCTTTCACGCGTTGGTTGCCGCTGCCTGAGTTGGGCTTGCCATCGACCGTGAAGACCTCGGTGGTGTTGTTGACCACAATTTGTTGACCTTGAATTCGGTCGGCCACCATGGTGCCACGCAACAAGCGCAGTTCGGCGCGCGTGGTCAAAGTGAGGGTGTCGGCTTGGCTGTTGTAAACCGCGGTTTCGGCTTCGCCTTCGGTGAACTCTTCAAGTGCTTCGCGTTTTTGGCGGAAGAAAATGCGCTCACCAGGCTCTGCCCACAGCTTGGCCACCTGGTTGCCTTGGCCATCTTGCTTCACCTCCATGCGGTGGGCTTTCAACACCAAGGTCCCCTTGGTCATTTGCACTTTGCCCATGAAGGTGGTGAGTTGTTGCTGGTCGTCGTGTTTGAGCGTGTCGGCCTCAATGTTCATGGGCTTGTCGCGGTCTGCTTTTTCGGCGTGAGCGCCTGTCGCCGTGAAGACGGCGACCCAAGTGCTGAGCAGAAGAATGAGGTGAAATTTCATAAAGGCGCGAATCTTGCTTGATTGTAGGTGTTGATCGCCATCTCCAGCAGTTTTGCAAGAAAAATGACGCAAAAAAGCCCGCCGAAGCGGGCTGATGCACAACACCTTGAAACGTTCAAGCGCGGCCTTGACGAACTTGTGCCAGCAAGCCGTCGGCCACTTGCAGGGCGCGCTCCATGCTGCCCGCCAAAGTACCGTCGATGTAGTACTTGCCGGCCACCCCCAAAGAAGGGACACCTTCGATTTTGAAATCGTTTTGCAATTGCACGGCACGCTTGAGTTTGCTGGCCACGCCAAATGATTTAGCGGCATCGGCAAATTTGGTTTTGTCGACGCCTTGTTTCTCGACCCAAGCCAAGATGCTGGCATCGGTGTTCAGTGGCAAACGTTCTACATGCACGGCTTGGAACACTTTGCCATGCAATTTGTCCAGCAGGCCCATGGCTTCGAGTGCGTAGAAGAGGCGTTGCTGGGGCGCAAAGTCGTCGCGGAAAGCCACGGGAACGCGTTGCACCACCACATCTTTGGGGGCATTTTTGACCCACTGGGCAAAGGTGGGTTCAAAGGCGTTGCAATGCGGGCAGCTGTACCAGAAGAACTCGATCAATTGGATCTTTCCGGCTTCGGCGTCTGTTGCAACAGGACGGTCTAACTTGAGATAGTCTTTGCCCGCCACAAACTTGGCGGGTCCTTGCGCGAACGCAGGGGCATTCCAAGTCAAACCGCCCACAGCCGCGGCTGTGCTCAAAGTGGCGAGGGAAAAATCACGGCGTTTCATGGTGACTCCTGAAATCTGAAAGGATCGATGGAAGGCGTTGCGGTCAGCGTTGAACGCGAACCAAGGCAGCGTCTATGCCGGTGGCGTCCAGGCGGGCTTTGATTTTTTCGGCTTGCTCTTTGTCGTCAAAGGGACCGCTGCGAACACGGTAAATGGTACGACCTGCTTGATCGCGCTCGCTGACTTTGGATTCAATGCCCATCATCGACAGCTTGGCTTTTTGCGCATCGGCATCACTGGCCGATTTGAAGGCGCCTGCTTGAACAAAGTAGGTGAAAGGATCGTTGGCCGCGGCTTTGTTGGCGGCAGGTGACGTAGCAGGTGAGGCGGCAGGCGCAGGTGCTGGTTGCGGTGTGGCAGCAGGTGGCGGTGCCACTGCGGGTGCTGAGGCTGCTGGCGATGCAGGGGCAGAACCGCTGCTGGATTTTTTCATCAAATCGGCCAAGGGGTCGGCCGCGACGGCGGGCGCTGGCGCGTTGCTGGCAGGGGCAGCGCTGCTGTCTGCAGGTGTTTCTGCAGTGGCCGGCTTGCTCTGCAAAGCACCATTGGGGTTCCAATCTTTGTTCTTTTGAGATTCCACGGCATCTTGTTCGGCCGATCGCGATTGGTTTTTGTTGCTGAACGGCATGGGCACTTTGGTGACGTACATCGCCACGCCCAAAGCGACGGTCAGGCCAATGACCAGACCCAAAATGAAGCCAAGCAGGGTGCTGCCACGCTGGCTTTGAAGTTTGGAAGTTGACATGTTGTGTTGGTTTCTCAAGGTAATGCCATTGGGGTGAATCACATCTGCTCTGGCGCAGACACACCCAATATCTTCAAGCCATTTTGCAAGACTTGGGCACAAGCTGCAACCAAGGCCAAACGTGCCAGTTTTTGATTTTCATCATCGACCAAAATGCGCTCGGCATCGTAGTAGCTGTGGTAGCTGGCAGCCAAATC